>NZ_JARESU010000103.1:0-30601 GCF_046027075.1 Paraburkholderia sp. RL18-085-BIA-A
ACGTTTATCACGTCGATGAAAAGCGCTTCTGCGGCACGATCCGCCAGCCGAGATTGACACCTGCGGCCGCCAGCAGAATCAGCACTGCGCCGAGCACCTGAATCCATGCGAGCGTCTGCCCAAACGCGACGCGATCGACGATGATCGCCACTTTTCCACGTCCGCGCCCGCGTCGCTCGACGATACCGACCGGGCGCTGCTCGCCGCGCTCGCTCATGACGCCCGTCAGCCGGTCAGCGAACTGGCACGCGCGGTGGGACTTTCGGCGCCGAGCACCGCCGAACGCATCCGGCGGCTCGAAGCCCAAGGGGTAATCGAGCGCTTCACGGTGCAGATCGATCCGCGCGCGCTCGGCTTCACGCTGCAGGCGATCGTGCGCGTGAAGCCCTTACCCGGTCAGTTGCATCTGGTGGAAGAGGTGATCCGGCGTATCCCGGAGTTCGTCGAATGCGACAAGGTGACCGGCGACGATTGCTTCATCTGCCGCTTGTATCTGCATTCGATCGAGCAGCTCGACGAGATTCTGTCGAAAGTTACCGAGCGCGCGGAGACCAGCACCGCGATCGTCAAATCGACGCCGGTCGAGCGCCGTCTGCCGCCGCTTGGTTGAACGACGCGCGCCGCCGCGCTCGCGCACAGCGCACGAAGCAAGCCGCCGACCGCTACTATTCGACCGCTTCGAAGAACGACAGCATTTCAGCAACCAGTTCGTCCGGCGCTTCTTCGGGAATGTAATGGCCGCACGACAGCGCACGCCCACTCACGTCGCGCGCCACGTGACGCCATTCGGCGAGTGCGTCGAAGCACTTCTCGATCACACCCTTATCGCCCCACAACACGCGCAGCGGACAGCCGATCTTGTTGCCCCGTTCGATGTCGGCACGATCGTGTTCGAGGTCGATGCTCGCCGACGCGCGGTAGTCCTCGCACATCGCATGCACGGCGCCCGGTTGCGCGAGCGCCGTGCGATAGGCTTCGAGCGCGGCGGGCTCGAACGGCGCGAGGCCCGCATGGCGACCGCCCATCACCGCATCGACATAAGCGGCCGGGTTCGCGCCGATCAGCGTTTCGGGCAACGGCTCCGGTTGGATCAGGAAGAACCAGTGGAAATAGTGCGTCGCGAACGTGCGGTCGGTGGCTTCGTACATCGCGAGCGTCGGCGCGATGTCGAGCAGCATCAGACGCTCGACCGAGTCCGCGTGATCCAGCGCCATCCGGTGAGCGACGCGCGCGCCGCGATCGTGCGCGCACACAAGGAATTTTTCGAAGCCGAAATGGCACATCACGGCGACCTGATCGGCAGCCAACGTGCGTTTGGAATACGGCATGTGCGTAGCGTCGCTCGGCGGTTTGCCCGACGCGCCATAACCGCGCAGATCGGTCGCGATGACAGTGAAGTGCGCAGTCAGTTGCGCGGCACAGCGCTGCCAGATCAGATGCGACTGCGGATGACCGTGCAACAACAACAAAGGCGGCCCTGCTCCGCCCTTCACTCCGAAAATATCGACATCGCCCACGGCGACGCGAAAGGGCGTGAAATTCTCGAAGGCCATGGCGTCTCTCTCTTTGTCATTTATGAGTGACTGCATTGTAGAAGCCCCAAATGCACGCACGGGGTGGGATACCCCACGCAAGCATAGAACCTGAACACTCCTTCCAACCGTTCGAAACAAAGCCGCCAGCGCGAATCCCGCGCTTCGCCTATAATCGAACGATCGTGCTTAAATGGCCGAGCAGCCTTGGCCGATGCGTGCGGAGATCGTAGCGCCAGCGTGACCGCAGTCCGCTGCGACACGCCGCAACCCATGTGCCGCTAAACTCACCAAACCCCGGGCGCTCAAGCTCGCACCGGTTCGTCCAAATCAGGAGACTCGCACCATGGCATTGCCCGCCGTCCTGCAAAACCTTGCGCTGCCCGTCGTCGCTTCGCCGATGTTCATCGTCAGCTATCCCGAACTCGTGCTCGCCCAATGCAAGGCCGGCGTCGTCGGTTCGTTCCCCGCGCTGAACGCACGCCCCGCCGAGCTGCTCGACGAATGGCTCACGCAAATCCAGGCACAACTCGCCGAGCACAAAGCGGCCAACCCCGCTGCGCTCATCGGGCCGATCGCCGTGAACCAGATCGTCCATCAGTCGAACACGCGGCTCGAACAGGACGTGCGTGTGTGCGTCGAACACAAGGTGCCGATCTTCATCACGAGCCTGCGCGCGCCCGCGCGCGAGATCGTCGACGCCGTGCATAGCTACGGCGGCATCGTGCTGCATGACGTCATCAATCTGCGCCACGCACAGAAGGCGTTGGAAGCGGGCGTCGACGGCCTGATCCTGGTGGCGTCCGGCGCGGGCGGCCATGCGGGCACGACCTCGCCGTTCGCGCTGGTCGGCGAAGTACGGCGCATCTTCGACGGCCCGATCGTGCTGTCCGGCTCGATCGCCAACGGCGGCTCGATTCTCGCGGCCCAGGCGATGGGCGCGGACCTCGCGTACATGGGCACGCGCTTCATCGCGACCAAGGAAGCGCACGCGATCGACAGCTACAAGCAGGCGATCGTCAACTCCACGGCGTCGGACATCATCTATACGAATCTGTTTACCGGCGTGCATGGCAACTACATTCGGGAAAGCATTCTGAACGCGGGGCTGGACCCGGACGCGCTGCCTGAGTCGGACAAGAGCAAGATGAACTTCGGCAGCGACAAGGCGAAGGCGTGGAAAGATATCTGGGGCGCAGGCCAGGGCGTCGGCCTGATGGACGATGTGCCGAGCGTCAGCGAACTGGTGCAGCGTTTGTCGAAGGAGTACAACGACGCGAAGGCGCGGCTCGGCATTGCGCGCCAGACTTCGCTCTAGCGCGCGGGCTCGGGGAGCGCGCGCAGGCGCTCCGTTGCTGCGGCTCGCTTAACGGCTGGCCGCAGCGCATGCAGTGCATCCGCTTCAAGCGGTGCAGTGCGCGCCTACATGTTGCGGCGGTACTGCCCGCCCACCTCGAACAACGCGTGAGTGATCTGCCCGAGCGAACACACACGCACCACGTCCATCAGCACCGCGAACACGTTGTCATCGTCGATCACCGCGCGCTTCAGACGTTCGAGCGCCCCCGGCGCCGCTTCGCGATGCCGAGCCTGGAACGCGCGCAGACGTTGCAACTGGCTCTGCTTTTCCTCGTCGGTGGAGCGGGCCAGCACGAATGGTTGTGGCGCTTCATGCGGATGCGCGCTCAAGAACGTGTTCACGCCGACGATCGGATACGAGCCGTCATGCTTGCGATGTTCGTACAGCATCGACTCGTCCTGGATGCGCCCGCGCTGATAACCGGTCTCCATTGCGCCGAGCACGCCGCCGCGCTCGGTCAGGCGGTCGAATTCGGCGAGCACCGCGTCTTCCACCAGATCAGTCAGTTCGTCGATCACGAAGCTGCCCTGGTTCGGATTCTGGTTCTTCGCGAGCCCCCATTCGCGGTTGATGATCAACTGAATTGCCACCGCGCGGCGCACGGAGTCCTCGGTCGGCGTGGTGATCGCTTCGTCGAAGGCATTGGTGTGCAGCGAATTGCAGTTGTCGTAGATCGCGATCAGCGCCTGCAGCGTAGTGCGGATATCGTTGAAGTCGATCTCCTGCGCGTGCAGGCTGCGGCCCGAAGTCTGCACGTGATACTTGAGCTTCTGGCTGCGCTGGTTCGCGCCGTAGCGCTCGCGCATCGCGATCGCCCAGATGCGGCGCGCGACGCGGCCCAGCACCGTGTACTCGGGGTCCATGCCGTTCGAAAAGAAGAACGACAGATTCGGCGCGAAGTCGTCGATCGACATGCCGCGCGCCAGATAGGCCTCGACGTAGGTAAAGCCGTTCGCCAGCGTATAGGCGAGTTGCGAAATCGGATTCGCGCCGGCTTCCGCGATGTGATAGCCGGAGATGGACACCGAATAGAAATTACGCACGCCGTGCTCGACGAAGTACGCCTGAATATCGCCCATCACTTTCAGGCTGAACTCGGTCGAAAAAATGCAGGTGTTCTGGCCTTGGTCCTCCTTCAGGATATCGGCCTGCACGGTGCCGCGCACGTTCTCCAGTGCCGCGCGGCGGGTCGCGGCGAGTTCGTCGTGCGTGAGCGGGCGGCCTTGTTGCGCTTCCATGCGCGCGATCTGCTGATCGATGGCGACGTTGAAGAACATCGCGAGGATGGTCGGCGCGGGGCCGTTGATCGTCATCGAGACCGAGGTTTGCGGCGCGCACAGGTCGAAGCCGTCGTATAGCGCTTTCATGTCGTCGAGCGTCGCGACCGACACGCCCGAATTGCCCACCTTCCCGTAGATGTCCGGACGCTCGTGCGGTTCTTCGCCGTACAGCGTGACCGAGTCGAACGCGGTCGAAAGACGTTTGGCCGGCATGCCCGCGGAGAGCAGTTTGAAGCGGCGGTTGGTGCGCTGCGGATCGCCTTCGCCCGCGAACATGCGGGTGGGGTCTTCGTTCTCGCGGCGGAATGGGAACACGCCGGCGGTGAAGGGGAAGTAGCCGGGCAGGTTGTCGAGCATCAACCAGCGCAGGATTTCGCCGTGGTCGATGAACTTCGGCAACGCGACCTTGCGGACTTCGGAGCCGGAGAGCGTCGTCACAGTGAGCGCGGTGCGAAGCTCGCGATCGCGAATGCGCACGACGTGTTCGGCGCCGGAATAGGCCGCCACGGTTTGCGGCCAGGTGTCGAGGAGTTTGCGCTCACGTTCGCCTAGCGAGGCGGTGCGGTGGCCGATCAGGGTGTCGAGGGAGGAGGCGGTGTGGTGGGTTGCGGCAGTGGCGCTCGCCTCCTCAAGCATGCGGCGCGCCTCGATCAGTTGCCAACGCTCGCGCGCGATGCGCGCTTGCCCATCGGCTCGCTCGCGGTAAGCGTGAACCGTCTGCGCGATGTCGGCCAGATAGCGCACGCGCGCCGGCGGCACGATCGCGTTGCGGCCGCTCGAAAAGCGCAGACCGTCAGGTGTCGACAGACGCCCGCCGCCGGAGCGCAAGCCGTGCGCGCGCAGCGCTTCGGCGAGGTGCCGATACAACGCGGTCACGCCGTCGTCGTTGAAGCGCGAAGCGATTGTGCCGAACACCGGCATCGCGTCGGGCGACTTCGCGAAGTCGGCGCGATTGCGCTGCACCTGCTTCGCGACATCGCGCAACGCGTCCTGCGCGCCTTTGCGATCGAACTTGTTGATCGCGACGAAGCCGGCGAAGTCGAGCATGTCGATCTTCTCCAACTGACTCGCCGCGCCGAACTCAGGCGTCATCACGTACAGCGATGCGTCGGCGAACGGCACGATCGCTGCATCGCCCTGACCGATGCCGGATGTCTCGACGATGATCAGATCGAAGCCCGCCGCTTTGCACAGCATCAGCGCGTCGGGCAGCGCGTCGGAGAGTTCGCTCGACGCTTCGCGCGTCGCCATCGAGCGCATGTAGACGCGCGCGCCGTTGCCCCAGTCGCCGATCGCGTTCATGCGGATGCGGTCGCCCAGAAGCGCGCCACCGGACTTGCGGCGCGACGGATCGATTGCCAGCACGGCGATGGTGAGCGCGTCGCCGTAGTCGAGCCGGAAGCGGCGGATCAGTTCGTCGGTGAGCGACGATTTGCCGGCGCCGCCCGTGCCGGTGATGCCGAGGACGGGAACCGCGGCGGCTTTGGCGAGGGCGGACAGTGTTGCGCGGCCGGTGGGATCGACGGCGTTTGCTTCGAAGGCGCTGATTAGTTGCGCGAGGCCGCGGAAGGTGGGGGATGCGAGGTCGGGAGGGTTGGCGGTGTTGGCCGTGCTCGCGGTGCTTGCGGTGCCCGCCGTGCTAGCGGTGTTAGCGGTGTTAGCGGTGTTAGCGGTGTTAGCGGTGTTAGCGGTGTTAGCGGTGTTAGCGGTGTTAGCGGTGTTAGCGGTGTTAGCGGTGTTAGCGGTGTTAGCAGTGTTAGCGGTGCTTGCGGTGCTAGCGGTGCGATTAGCATCCGCGCCGCGGCTCGCGTCGGTCACCTCGCCTACTTGGCTGGCCTCCCCAATTGAGCTACCCGCGCCGCGCACCTGATCGTCGCCCCCTTTCCCACTGCGCCCTTCGAACCGCGGCAGCCGCCGCGCTGACAGATCCGCGATCCACTCGTCGACCGCCGAGCGCCCCGCGTCCATCGCCGCACGCGCGCCTTCCGCGCAGCGCGCGATCATGTCGTCGATCATCCCTTGCAGACCGAGCCGCTGGCCATCGTGTGGCGAATAGATCTTTTCGACGCCATAGCGCTCGAGCTCGGCGATCTCTTCGGGGACGATCACCCCGCCGCCGCCGCCGAACACCTTGATGCGCTCGCCGCCGCGCGCGCGCAGCAAGTCGACCAGATATCGGAAGTATTCGTTGTGGCCGCCCTGGTAGCTGGACACGGCGACGCCGTCGGCGTCCTCGTGCAGCGCAGCGTTGGCGACTTCAGCGACGGAGCGGTTGTGGCCGAGGTGGATCACCTCGACACCGCTCGCCTGCAGGATGCGCCGCATGATGTTGATCGACGCATCGTGGCCGTCGAACAATGCGGCGGCCGTGACAAAGCGCAGGCGCCGGCCCGCGGGCAGCTTCTGGCCGCCCGCGCGCTGCGGCGTGGACAGATCGGTCATGTCTCCCCCAGATCGTTACGCGTATTGGGTGCTGGCAACCAGTATAGCGAAATGGGTCCCGGCGCCCGGGCCGGTCTTGCGGCGCTTTGGGACGCGGTGGTGCGTCGGCTAACGTGCGCTCGGCGCGAATCAACACCGCCCGAACGTCAAGCTTGACTTAATCGCGCGAGCAAACTGCCCGCCCGCGACCACTGGCGCCCCGGCTAACGCCCCGCCAAAGCCCTGATCTGCTCGAGCGACGGCCACAGCGATTCGTTCGAGAACCGCTCAGCCAGAAAGTCGACGAACGAGCGCACTTTCGCCGACAGATGTCGCCGGCTCGCGTACACCACATGAATCGGCAATTCACGCGGGGGCACTTCGTCGACGAGCAGCGGCACGAGACGCCTTGCGGCCAGGTCGTCGCCGATCACCTCGGTGCCGAGCATCGCTATCCCCGCGCCTTGCAGCACGATCACGCGTTGCGCTTCCAGATGGTTGACGATCAGATTGCCCGACAGACGCACGCGCGGCGACGCGTCGCCGGTCGCGATTTCGAGCGCCGACACGCCCGCGTACTGCAGGTAGTTGTGGTTCGCGAGATCGGCGATGCTCTTCGGCGTGCCGTGCCGCCGCAGATAGGCCGGCGACGCGCACAGCACGAGGTGCGCGGTCGCGATCTGCCGCGCGATCAGGGACGACGACTTCAAACCGCCCGGCGAAGCGCGGATCGCAACGTCGAAGCCTTCGTCGATCAGTTCGACCACGCGGTCGGATAAGGTCATGTCGACGGTGACTTGCGGATACTGCGCGGCATAGTCCGCCACCGCGGCCATCACGTGGCTCAAGCCGAACGCCGACAACGACGACACCCGCAAGCGCCCTTGCGGCACGACGCTGGCCGCGCCGACGGCCTGCTCGGCTTCATCGAGTTCGGTCAGTACCTGGCTCAGCCGTTCGTAGTATTCGCGACCCGCCTCGGTCGGCGCGACGCGCCGCGTGGTGCGGTTCAGCAAGCGCGCGCCGAGCTGCTGTTCGAGGTGCATCACATGCTTGCTCGCCATGGCAGCCGACATCTCCATCCGCTCGGCCGCGCCGACGAAGCTGCCGACTTCGACCACATGGCGGAACACTTTCATGCTAACGAGGGTATCCATCTCAATCGCTCGTTTCAGGAATCAATCGTGGTCATTTTGCCGGGTTTATCAAAAGATGGTCGGCAAACTCGCGCGATGTGACGGCCAGAAGCGGCAAAGCCCGCCTTCCGGAGAAGGCGGGCTTTGTTGATGCTGCTGTCCGCGGCGATTTGCTAGGGCCCGCGCTCGCCTGAGATGGAGGCGAGAGGCGACCACCATCGCCGTAAGAGCAGGCGCGCCCCAGCAGCCTCCACACGACGCCTAGAACTTTGCGCGCAAGCCAGCGCCGTACGTGTTGCCGCTCGACTGACCGGTGATGTGGTCATACAGGTAAGCCGCGTACACGTCCGTGCGCTTGGAGAGCGGGTAGTCGTAGCCGATCGCGGCCGTCTGACGGGTCTGGTTGGAACCGCCGCCGTTACGCGAATACGCGTAAGATGCCATCACCGAACCCGGGCCGAACGGCACCGTGGCGCCGCCTTGTCCCGTGTTCACATGCCAGCTCGTGACCTGCTGGTTGTTGTACGTGTACATGTACTGGCCGTAGAACTTCACGAACTTCAGGTCGTACGACGCGCCCGCTTGCGCGACGCTCTGGCTGCGCAGCCCGGGAACGCCCGACGTCTCGAAGCTGCCCAGGTCGCCCGGCACGTTGTTGAAGTTCACGTATTGGTAGACCGCGGTCGCCGCGAACGGGCCGTGGAAGTACAGCACCTGGCCGCTCCACTTCTTCGCGCCATTCTGCGTTGTGTTGCCGAGCGCGTACATCGCGGTGGCCGACAGGCCGCTGAAGTTCGGCGACGAATACGACACCGCGTTGTTCCAGCCCGAGTCGCCGGTCACGCCCTGGTCGGTCGTGTAGGTCGGGAATGTACCGAGCCCGAGGTACGTGTGGTAGACCATCGGCGAGAACACGTATGAGTCGACGAACGGGTTGAACAGGATCGTCGAAACGAACAGCGGCGTGGTCAGGCGGCCGGCGGTCACCGTACCGTACGGCGATTCGATCCCGACGTAGGCATTGCGCGAGAACGTCGTGTCGCCCGTGAAGCGGCCGTACTGGCCGTTCTGCGCGCGGAAGAAGCCTTCCAGCGTAAAGATCGCCTTGTAGCCGTTGCCCAGATCCTCAGCCCCCTTCATACCCCAGTACGACGTCGACATGCCGCCGCCGGACACCACCACAGCGGTCTTCCCCCCGGGAAATTTCTGCGAGCCGACCCATTCGTCGACCTGGCCGTAAAGTTGCACGCTCGATTGCGCAAAAGCAGACGATGCACTGGCCAGCAAAGCGGCACACGCGGTTGCCTTGAGGGTGGTCTTCAGCGCACTGCTGATGCTTGTTTTCATGGGTTCTCCAGTCTTTGTCAAAAGGGTGTGGCTGTGCGAAGGGGGGAGCTCGCGCGAAGCAGTGTTGTCGTCCGTTCGATCATCGAGCCAATCTGGGCGGGACCATCTTTGCGGACCATTTTTATGAACAAAAATATCGCCGGTTATTGCGGGTATATCGGTCTGATTAGTTTTGTCGCTTATCGGCCTGCTATTGCCGTAGTCATCGGCGTCCTTTTGAAAACGACGCCAGCGTCGCGACCGGACAAGCGGCGCGAATACCGCGCCGGCCGGCGATCTCGCACTCGATGACATGAAAATGATGCGCCGCCGCAGAAACGCCCAGATTTGACGACGACAGCGTTTTGCCTGCGAGCGTTTTCAAAAAAAGTGTGGCGTCGAAACGTCACATTTGGCGGGTCGCGGGGCGCATGCGTTGGACGCACGCGTTAAACCGGCGACCGAGGGTAGGCAGTTGGGAAATGGAGGCGAGGTTCGGCAGGAATGCAGAACGAGATTTGGCGGGAGTTGAGCGAGTGGATGGCGTCGTGGCCGGCTTGGGCTGCCAGACAGAAATGCCCGTATTGCGAACGTCCGCTGCCAGCTACCTGCTTACCGTTGGTTGCTCGACGGCGGGCTCGCCAGCCGCTAGTTGCGGCCAGCTACCGCTAGTTGCGATAAGGCGAGCCTTCCGGCTGACGCGGGTCGTCGGCGGGGCGCTGCATTGCGCGCGCAGAGCCGCGTTCTTCGTTGTACCGTGCGACGTCAGCGCGAATCGAACCGCTGCGCACGGGTCCATTAGGCGGCGGCCGTGGCACCGGGCGCGACTCGGCGCTGACTGGCGTAATGGCGCCCGCGTATTGCATGCGGCCACCGCGATCGCCGGGATAACCGGACGGTCCGGCCATGCGCCGCATGCCGGGACGATAGATATCGAAGCCGTCGGCGTAAGTGCCGCCCGTAAATTCACGGCTGCGCTCGGGCATCGGGTTACGGGCGAGCCTTGCCGCAGACGTGCGGTAGTAATGGCCGCCGTCGCGCGCATCGCCACGCATCGCGCGGTCCGCAGCGACATGCGAGTGACCGGCTACGCCACCGCCATGTGGCACGCCCGGCGCTTTTGCAAAGGCGAACGAACACAGCGCAGCGATGACCGCGCCCAACGCCCAGTGCCTCGTTCTCGACAACCCGTCCACCTGGTGACTCTCACGCCCGAAGACTTGCCTGAAGCCCACCGTTCGAGCTGCGATGGACTTGTTCTGGGACTGGCAGAGACGCCGCGTTCATGTCGCGGCGCGGGTCATCCCGACGGCCTTTGAACCGTAATTTATGGGCGGCGGCAAAGGGTGTCGAGCCAAAAAGTGTTAGGCCTCCGCCGTGGATGTAACACCTTGTTACTGCGACGTTTTTCTGCGACATGGCCCTTGCGCGCAAGCCTCGAAACAACCTGCGCCCCGGGGCGTTTTCAGAGCTTCGCAGACGTCCGAACTTGTGACGAATTGGCGAGCGCTTTTTCGTCTCGATTGTTAAATCGGGATGGACCAATGAGAGGCCGTCGCCAATACTGACGTTGAGGCAGCGGCGGTATCCAGCCACCGCCACGATGTCTTTTGATGCGCGACAATCATTAATCAATTCGGCAAATGAATTTGCTTTTTCAATCGAAATTCAACAACAATAGCCGGTTCCGATAAACGGCGGCGCCCCTTGACCCGCGTGTCACGCGTACGCGCCGCGCTATTGCGCATTACCGCATCGAGATTTCGACATGGCTCGCCCGAAACTGCTTCCCGACAACTTCACCCTGTGCCTCGTCGGCACCGTGATCCTTGCCAGCCTCCTGCCGGTTCATGGCCAGGCCGCCGTCGGGTTCAACTGGGTGACCAACGTGGCGGTCGGCCTGCTGTTCTTCCTGCACGGCGCCAAGCTCTCACGCGAAGCGATCATTGCGGGCGCGACGCATTGGCGTCTTCATCTGGTTGTACTTCTCAGCACGTTCGCGCTGTTCCCGCTGCTCGGCCTCGCGCTTAAGCCGCTCCTTTCGCCACTTGTCACGCCGGCGCTCTATACGGGGGTCCTCTTCCTCTGCACACTGCCGTCGACGGTTCAGTCGTCGATTGCATTCACGTCCATTGCCAAGGGCAACGTGCCGGCCGCCGTATGCAGCGCGTCGGCTTCGAGCCTGCTCGGCATCTTCATCACCCCCGCGCTCGTCAGTTTCGTCGTCACCAATCAGGCCGGCGGCGGCGCCTCGCCGTGGCACACGGTGGGCAACATCGTGCTGCAACTGCTGGTGCCGTTCGTGGCCGGCCAGTTGCTGCGCCCGGTGATCGGTAAATGGATCGACCGCCATCGCGGCGTACTGAAGTTCGTCGACCAGGGCTCGATCCTGCTGGTGGTGTACGGCGCGTTCAGCGAGGCCGTCACCGAAGGCCTGTGGCACCAGATTCCGCTGTCCGCGCTGGGCGGCCTGCTGCTCGTCAACGTCGTGCTGCTCGCGCTCGCGCTGGCCCTGACCATCTTCGTCAGCAAGCGCCTGGGCTTTAACCGCGCGGACCAGATCACGATCATCTTCTGCGGTTCGAAGAAAAGCCTCGCCGCCGGCGTGCCGATGGCCAAGGTCATCTTCGCGTCGCATGCGGTGGGCGCCGTAGTCTTGCCGCTCATGCTGTTCCACCAGATCCAGCTGATGGTGTGCGCCGCGCTCGCGCAACGCTGGGGCGCGCGCGACACCAGCGGCGAAACCCAGCTCGCCTCGCGCGAGCGGCGCGCCGCCGCCGTCGCGCGCCGTTGAATACGCGCGCAATGCAAACAGGACATTCATAAGCGCCCTCCCTGAGCGTCGTTTGAAGAAAGCCGCCTTGTGCGGCTTTTTTGTTATTTCACGCGCAAACGAGGGCGCTGTCGCCTCAGCCGGACGGCATAGGACGATTCCTGATTGCGCACCATTGCGGTGCGCTGTTTCACGAAAAGTTCACTTAATTCCAGGCCAAACCGGCCGATAAACCGAAGGTCGATCGCTACGCCCTTCTGCCATGCACCTTTGCTCACCCTCCCGATCCGCCGCGCCGCGCATCGAGGAGCTGATCGCCCGGCGCGAGCTGTCCGCCGTCTTCCAGCCCATCGTCGACCTGGAAGGCGGTGCGATTCTCGGCTACGAAGGTCTGATCCGCGGTCCGGCCGGCACGCCGCTCGAAACGCCGTTCGCGCTGTTCTCGCAAGCGCTCGCCGAGGGCTGCGCGATCGAACTTGAACGCGCGGCCGCGTACACCTGCGTCGACGCGTTCGCGCGGCTCGATGTGGACGGCAAGCTGTTCCTCAACTTCAGCGCGGGCGCGCTGCGCGGCCTGGCCGACAACCCCGACGACACGCTCGCGCTGCTGCGCCGTCACGGCGTCGATCCGCAGCGGATCGTGGTCGAATTGACCGAGCAGAGCACGGTGCTGGATGCCAGCCAATTCCTGCCGGTGATCGCGGCACTGCGCGCGGCCGGCGCGCAATTCGCGCTCGACGACTACGGCACCGCGAATGCCAGCATGAGTCTATGGGTCCGTCTGCAACCGGACGTGGTGAAAATCGACCGCTTCTTCATCCACGACATCGCAAGCGATCCGCTCAAGTTCGAGGCCGTGCGCGCCATGCAGCACTTCGCGCAGGCGAGCGGCGCGCAACTGGTGGCCGAAGGGATCGAAAACGAAGCGGACCTGATCGTGGTGCGCGACATGGGGATCGGCTGCGGGCAGGGTTATTTCTTCGGCCGGCCGCACGCGCAGCCCGCGCGCTGCATAACCGACGATGCCCGTGACGCGCTGCGCGCGGGCCACATCGCGGTATTTCCTGAAACCACGCGCGCGCTGGGCAGCGCGTCGCCGTCGGGCAGCATGGCGTCGGAGAAGATGCTGGTGGCGGCGCCCGCGCTGCCGCGTCACGCGACCAACAACGACGTGCTCGAACTGTTCAACCACCTGCCCGACCTGCACGCGGTCGCGGTGGTCGAACACGACGAACCGGTCGCGCTAATCAACCGGCGCAGCTTCATGGACCGCTACGCGCTGCCGTATCACCGCGAGTTGTTCGGCAAGCGCCCGTGCATGCAGTTCGCCAACGCGTCGCCGGTGGTGATCGAGAAATCGATGAGCGTCGAGCAGATGGCCAAGCTGCTCGCGAGCGACGACCAGCGCTACCTCGCCGACGGCTTCGTGATCACCGACAACGGCAAGTACGCCGGCCTCGGCACCGGCGAGAATCTGGTGCGCGCGGTCACCGAGGTGCGCATCGAAGCGGCGCGTTACGCGAATCCGTTGACCTTCCTGCCGGGCAACATTCCGATCAGCTCGCACATCGGTCGCCTGCTCGGCAACGACGCCGGCTTCTACGCGTGCTACGTCGACCTGAACCACTTCAAGCCGTTCAACGACCAGTACGGCTACTGGCAAGGCGACGAAGTGCTGAAATTCGCCGCCGCTGTGCTCGCCGACGTGTGCGACCCGACGCGCGACTTCCTCGGGCACGTCGGCGGCGACGATTTCCTGATCCTCTTCCAGAGCGATAACTGGCGCGAGCGCGTGCTACAGGCGATCCACGCATTCAACGAAGGCGCGCAACGTTTTTACGCGCCGGCCGAGCGGCTCGCCGGCGGCATCCATGGCGAGGACCGGCGCGGCAATCCGACCTTCTTCGGCTTTGTGACGATGGCCATCGGCTGCGTGCGCGTCGAGCCGGCAGGCGGCGCGTCGGAGTATGGCAGCGAGCAGATCGCGTCAGTGGCAGCGCTCGCCAAGCGCCGCGCGAAGCACGCAGCGAGCGGCTTCGTGCTGATCGACGCCGACGAAAGCGCGGCGTTGATGCGAGGACAGGCCGAAGCGAGTCCCCTGACTCCCGACTGAGCGCCCAACGCGAGCACGCGCAAGACGCTGAAGCTTAAAATCGCCATTGTTTAGCTATTTTTACTAAACAGCATATATCGGGCCAGCCGCAGCCTCTACGGGTATTTCCGGGTACTTATCGAACTCGCGCAAGGCGGTTTTAGCGCCGTTTTACTATACAATCGCCCGAACCCAAACACCCGTGCGGCCGCACTTCCGCGGCCGCTTCATTCGATGGCCACCACCATCCGCGACATCGCCCGCGCGGCGAGCGTGTCGATCGGCACCGTCTCACGCGCACTGAAGAACCAGCCCGGTCTGTCCGACGCCACCCGCGAGCGCGTGGTCGAAGCAGCGCGGCAGCTCGGTTACGACGCCGCCCAGCTGCGTCCGCGCATCCGCCGGCTGACCTTCCTGCTGCACCGTCAGCACAACAACTTCGCCGCTAGTCCGTTCTTTTCGCATGTGCTGCATGGCGTGGAGGACGCTTGCCGCGAGCGCGGCATCGTCCCTTCCGTGCTGACCGCCGGTCCCACCGAAGACGTGATCCAGCAGATGCGCCTGCATGCGCCGGACGCGGTCGCAGTGGCCGGCTTCGTCGAGCCGGAGACGCTGACCACGCTGGTGGCGATGCAGCGCCCGCTCGTGCTGATTGACCTGTGGGCGCCCGGTCTGCGCTCGGTGAATCTCGACAACGCCGCGGGCGCCACGCTCGCCATGCGGCATCTGTTCGAACAACAGCGCAAGCGTGTCGCGTTCATCGGCGGCTCGCTCGCGCACTTCAGCATTGCGCAGCGCGCGCTCGGTTACCGGCAGGCGTTCTTCGAAGCGGGGCTGCTGTTCGACCCGTCGCTGGAATTGACCATGGACGCCGGCCTCGACCCCGACACCGGCGCCGCGCGTGCAATGCACCGCTTGCTCGACGCGCCGGGCCCGCGCCCCGACGCCGTGTTTGCCTACAACGATGCCGCCGCGCTCGCCGCGCTGCGCGCGTGTCTCGCGCGCGGCCTGCGCGTGCCCGAGGACATCGCGATCATCGGCTTCGACGATATTCCCGCCGCCGCTCACGCCACGCCGCCGCTGTCGACCATTTCGGTCGACAAGGAAGCGCTCGGCCGGCGCGGCGTCGAGTTGCTGCTTGAAGACGCACCCGCCGAGCTGGAAGTTCGCTTGCCCGTTCAACTGATTGCCCGTGCCAGTACTTTGGTGAAAACGCCATGACGCAACCCGACCCGCTACAACCCGCCAACGACGCCGTCGCGGTGCCGCCCGTCGACAGCTTCCGCAGCCGCGAGTTTCTGCTCGCGCACGTGCAGGACACGCTGCGCTTCTATGCGCCGAACGTGCTCGATCCGGGCGGCGGCTTCTTCCACTTCTTCCGCGACGACGGTTCGGTCTACGACAAAACCACGCGGCATCTGGTGAGCAGTTGCCGCTATATCTTCAACTACGCGATGGCGTATCGACAGTTCGGCGACCCGCAGCATCTGGAATACGCGCGCCACGGTTTGCGCTTCCTGCGCGAAGCACATTGGGACGCTCAGAACGAAGGCTACGACTGGGAACTCGAATGGCGCGACGGCGGAAAGCGCACGCTCGACGCAACGCGCCACTGCTATGGCCTCGCGTTCGTGCTGCTCGCGTATTCGCATGCGGCGATGGCCGGCATCGAGGAAGCGAAGCCGATGATCGGCGCGACCTTCGATCTGATGGAGCACCGCTTCTGGGATGCCGCCGCCGGTCTCTACGCCGACGAGGCGTCGCCCGAGTGGCGGGTCAGCTCGTATCGCGGGCAGAACGCGAACATGCACACCACGGAGGCGCTGCTGGCCGCCCACGAGGCGACCGGCCACCTCGTCTACCTGGACCGCGCCGAACGCGTGGCGTCGAACATCACGCTGCGGCAGGCCAAGCTGTCACAGGGTCTGGTGTGGGAGCATTTTCACGCGGACTGGTCGGTCGACTGGCACTACAACGAGGAAGACAGTTCGAACATCTTCCGCCCGTGGGGCTTTCAGCCGGGGCATCAGACCGAATGGGCGAAGCTGCTGTTGATACTCGAACGCTTCCGGCCGTTGCCGTGGCTGTTGCCGCGCGCGATCGAACTGTTCGACGCCGCGATGACGCATGCGTGGGACGAAGACCACGGCGGCCTCTATTACGGGTTCGGCCCGGACCGCACCGTGTGCGACCACGACAAGTATTTCTGGGTTCAGGCCGAAACCTTCGCGACCGCCGCTCTGCTCGGCAAGCGCACCGGCAACGAACGCTTCTGGGACTGGTACGACGAGATCTGGCGCTATAGCTGGGCGCACTTCGTCGATCATAAATACGGCGCGTGGTATCGCATCCTCACCTGCGACAACCGTAAGTACAGCGACGAAAAAAGCCCGGCCGGCAAGACCGACTATCACACGATGGGCGCGTGCTACGAAGTGCTGGCTCATGCGCTGCCCGACAGCGCGTCCGCCACGTCCGCCGCGTCCGAATCAGCGGAGAAAACAGAATGAGCAATCCCAGCGCAAGCCCCGAATTCCCCCTCTTCGTCTCTGCCGGCGACATCCTCACCGATCTCGTGCGCACCGGCGCGTCGCAGTGGCTCTCGCGCCCCGGCGGCGCCGGCTGGAACGTGGCGCGCTGCGTCGCGCGGCTCGGCTTGCCGACCGCGTGCGCCGGCTCGCTCGGCGTCGACAACTTCTCCGACGACCTGTGGAACGCGAGCGTCGCCGCGGGTCTCGACATGCGCTTCATGCAGCGCGTTGAGCGCCCACCCCTGCTTGCGATCGTGCATCAGACGCATCCGCCCGCGTACTTCTTCATGGGTGAGAACGGCGCCGACCTCGCGTTCGATCCGGCGCATTTGCCGGCGGGCTGGATCGGCCACGTGAAGTGGGCGCACTTCGGTTGCATCAGCCTCGTGCGGCAACCGCTCGGCGACACGCTCGCCGCGTTGGCGGCCGAGTTGCGTTCGCGCGGCGTGAAGATCAGCTTCGATCCGAACTACCGCAATCTGATGGAGCACGGCTACGAGCCGACGCTGCGCAAAATGGCGGCGCTCGCCGATCTGATCAAGGTATCCGACGAGGATCTGCGCCTGCTGTTCAAGACCGACGACGAAGCCGCCGCCCTCACGCAGTTGCGCGAGATGAACCCAGCCGCCACCGTGATGGTGACGCGCGGACCGGAGTCGGCCATGGTGATCGACGGCGCGTCGGTGATCGAGGCGCGCCCGCCGCGGGTCGAGGTGGTCGATACCGTGGGGGCGGGCGATGCGTCGATCGGGGGTCTGCTGTTCAGCCTGATGGCCGCGCCGCAGCGCGCGTGGCCCGAACATCTCGCGTTCGCGCTGGCGGCCGGCGCGGCCGCTTGCCGCCATGCCGGCGCGCATGCGCCGTCGCTAGATGAGGTCGTCGCGCTGCTGTAATTGTCCTGCCTTGCGCGGCGCGCATTGTCGTGGACATGGAGCGCCGTCGGGGCATGAAACCGAAGCTCCATCATCGTGCTAGGATGAAAAAACCGAAACCGTTGGAAGGAGTGACGCCATGGAAGACATCACCTACACCAAGGGCATCTACACGGCGACGGCTTCGGCAAGAGAAGTCGGCTCGGATGCGTGGCAAGGCGTAGTGACCCTCGCGCGCGACGAAGGCGATCCCAACGCCGATCAGGAGACCACGCTCTACGAAGTGGAAGCGACCTCGTCGACGCCGGGTGAAGCGCTCGAGGAAGCGAAGGCGCTCGCTCATCGGATTCTCGGGGAAATCGAACTCTAGGCAGACCGGCGCTGCGCGCTGTCGCGCCACGCCGCCTTGAATCAACCGGCAGGAGGCGTTCATGGATGAACAGCTCTTCCTCTACGGCGTGTATTCGATACACGTCCGCCCTCTGGAACTCAGCGGCGCGCGCTGGGATGCGGAATACGAAATCCGCCATCGCGAGAAAGCGGTGAAATCGTGGACCACGGTCGGCGGCGACGGCGGGTATGCCGACGAAGCCGAAGCGGTGGCGTCCGCGCATCAGCAAGCGATCGACGATATCGAGCACGGGGCGGGGATTCCAAAGCCGCGGGCTTTTCCGTAGGAGGTCTTCGGGCGAGGCGGGTGTCCGGCGTGACGCGACGCTTCGCTGGGGGGCTGGCCGGACTTCGGCACACAAGGGCGCAACGTCACTGCGCGGCGGCACCGCGATGCGCGAACGATCCCGCAGTGCGCCCCCCACGCATGCGACGCGCTTTGCACGTGCCGCGCTAACACAACCGCGAACGGAGTTGCACGCGCGGCGCAAGCACAACCGCGAACCCCGTTGCGCATGCCACAGCAACGCTAGCAAAAACCCCGCTGTCCACACTGCGCCAACGCCACCGCGAACACCACCACACCGTCACTTCCCTCGCCCACTAACTCGCCGAAAATCGCCTTCCACACGCCAAATGCCGTGCTACGCTTGGCCCGTTTTCATCTCCCCGAGCACGCGATGGCCACTGACCCGTCAGACCGTTTTTCCGGCATCGGCGACGCCGAAGCGGGCGCGCAGAAGCGTCGTGCGCGCGGCAGCCGTGAACTGCGTCTGGACGATCGCGTGGTGATCGCGCACGGCATGCCGACGCCGTTCTGGCAGGACCTCTATCACCGCGCGCTGGTCGTGAGCTGGCCGACGTTTTTCATCTCGCTCGCGATGCTGTTCGTGATGCTCAACACCACCTTCGCCGCGCTCTATATGCTCGGCCGCGCGCCGATCGCCAATCAGTTTCCGGCGGGCTTCGGCGGCGCGTTCTTCTTCAGCGTCGAAACGCTCGCGACGGTCGGCTACGGCGACATGCACCCGCAAACCGTCTACGCGCACTGGATCGCGACGCTGGAAATCTTCGTCGGCATGTTGAGCATTGCGTTGGCGACCGGGCTGATCTTCGCGCGCTTTTCACGCCCGCACGCGAAGATCATGTTCGCCCGCTACGCGATCGTTCGCCCGCTCGACGGCCGCATGACGCTGATGGTGCGCGCGGCCAACGCGCGTCAGAACGTGATCGCCGAGGCCCGCGCCAGGTTGCGCATTCTGCGCCAGGAAACCTCCGCCGAAGGCTACACGCTGCGCAAGCTCTACGACCTCACGCTGGTGCGCGACCAGCATCCGGTGTTCAAACTCGGCTGGACGCTGATGCACATCGTCGACGAAAGCAGTCCGCTGTTCGGCGAAACCGCCGAGACGCTCAAAGGAAGCGACACCTCGCTGCTGCTCACGCTCGAAGGGGTCGACGAATCGACCTCGCAAACCATGCAGGCGCGCCACATGTGGACCTGCGACCAGATCTACTGGCAGCACCGTTTCGTCGACATCCTGAGCGAGCAGGACGGCGTGAGCCACATCGACTACTCGCATTTCGACGAGGTCGTGCCGCTCGACGCTGCGCCCGTTCAGGCGGACGTGGCGGCCAGCGCGGCGGCGCGCCAGGTGGCGAGATAGGCGGCACGCTCAGCAACGCGCCAAGCCGCGGCCCGCGCCGCCCTGAACGGCACTGAAACACCCCAGGGCATACCCGAACCGCGCGGCAGCATGGCAAATCCAACTCAAAACTTCATTAAAACGCGCGGCTCCTCGCGCCCATTCGCGAGCGGCCGATCAAAGTAGCAAAAATCCTCTCTAATCGGCGCTAAAAAATAGAGTCTCTTCCGCAGCGTCCCTTTGTGGTCCCTACCCTCACGCGCGGACGCAAAACAGCAACCATTTTTATGGGATCGGAGTAAGCGCTAAAGCGCTAACTCCGATCGACACTGGAGACTCACCCATGACCGCTCGCCTGCCCATCGACGGCACGCCCGCTCTCGCCGACTACAAGCTGTCCGACAATCTCACCGCGATGCGCGGCCGCATCTTCCTGACGGGCACGCAGGCATTAGTGCGCCTCGCGTTGATGCAGCGCGCGCTCGACCAGACGCGCGGCATGAACACCGCCGGCTTCATCAGCGGCTATCGCGGCTCGCCGCTTGGCATGGTCGACCAGCAGTTGTGGAAAGCGCAGAAGCTGCTCACCGCGAGCGATATCCGCTTCCTGCCGGCGATCAACGAAGAACTCGGCGGCACCGCCGTGCTCGGCACGCAGCGGGTGGAAGCGGACCCCGAGCGCACCGTCGAAGGCGTATTCGCGATGTGGTACGGCAAGGGCCCGGGCGTGGACCGCGCGGGCGATGCGCTCAAGCACGGCAACGCGTATGGCTCGTCGCCGCACGGCGGCGTGCTGGTGGTCGCGGGCGACGACCACGGCTGCGTGTCGTCGTCGATGCCGCATCAGAGCGACTTCGCAATGATGGCGTGGCACATGCCGGTGGTGAATCCGTCGAACATCGCCGACATGCTCGAATTCGGCCTGTACGGCTGGGCGTTGTCGCGATTTTCGGGCGCATGGGTCGGCTACAAGGCGATCTCCGAAACGGTCGAATCGGGCTCGACGGTCGATCTCGATGCGCTGCAAATCGAATGGGCCGTACCGCAGGATTTCACGGTTCCCGCCGGCGGCCTGCACAACCGCTGGCCCGATCTGCCGAGCCTGACGATCGAGTCGCGCATGCACGCGAAGCTCGACGCGGTGCGCCACTTCGCGCGCGTGAACAGCATCGACAAATGGATCGCGCCGAGCCCGCACGCGAACGTGGGGATCGTCACATGCGGCAAGGCGCATCTGGATCTGATGGAAACGCTGCGCCGGCTCGATCTGACAGTTGCCGATCTGGACGCGGCTGGCGTGCGGATCTACAAGGTCGGCTTGTCGTTTCCGCTGGAGATGACGCGTATCGATGCGTTCGTCGCCGGCTTGTCGGAAGTGCTCGTGATCGAGGAGAAAGGCCCGGTCATCGAACAGCAGATCAAGGACTATCTGTACAACCGCACGCAAGGCGCACGGCCGGTCGTGATCGGCAAGCACGCCGAGGACGGCACGCTGCTGCTGTCGTCACTCGGTGAATTGCGGCCTTCGCGCGTTTTGCCGGTGTTCGCGAACTGGCTCGCGAAACACAAGCCGGCGCTCGATCGACGCGAACGCGTGGTCGACCTGGTCGCGCCGCAAATCCTCTCGAACGCGGCGGACAGCGTGAAGCGCACGCCGTACTTCTGCTCGGGCTGCCCGCACAACACCTCGACCAAAGTGCCGGAAGGGTCGATCGCTCAAGCCGGTATCGGCTGCCACTTCATGGCCTCGTGGATGGAGCGCGACACGACCGGCCTGATCCAGATGGGCGGCGAAGGCGTCGACTGGGCCTCGCATTCGATGTTCACGAAAACGCGCCACGTGTTCCAGAATCTCGGCGACGGCACGTACTTCCATTCCGGCATTCTCGCGATCCGTCAGGCGGTCGCCGCGAAAACCACCATCACGTACAAGATTCTCTATAACGACGCGGTCGCGATGACGGGCGGCCAACCGGTCGACGGCAGCATCTCGGTGCCGCAGATTGCGCGTCAGGTGGAAGCCGAAGGCGTGTCGCGCTTCGTCGTGGTCAGCGACGAGCCGGAGAAATACGACGGCCATCACGATCTGTTTCCGAAGGGCACGACGTTCCACCATCGCAGCGAAATGGACGCGGTACAGCGCCAGTTGCGCGACACCGACGGCGTGACCGTGCTGATCTACGACCAGACCTGCGCGGCGGAAAAACGGCGGCGCCGCAAAAAAGGCGAATTCCCCGATCCGGACAAGCGTCTCTTTATCAACGAGGAAGTCTGCGAAGGCTGCGGCGATTGCGGCGTGCAGTCGAATTGCCTGTCGGTGGAACCGGTTGAAACGGCACTGGGACGCAAGCGCCGTATCGATCAATCGTCGTGCAATAAAGACTACTCATGCGTGAACGGCTTCTGCCCGAGCTTCGTCACGGTGGAAGGCGGCAAGCTGAAGAAAGCCGCGGGCGCCGCGTTCGATCCGCAAGCGCTCGCCGCCCGCGTCGACGCGCTGCCGGTTCCCGCGACGCAGCTCGACGCCGCGCCATACGACATCCTCGTGACGGGCGTCGGCGGTACGGGCGTCGTGACGGTCGGGGCGTTGATCAGCATGGCCGCGCATCTGGAAGGCAAGAGCGCGTCGGTGCTGGACTTCATGGGCTTCGCGCAAAAGGGCGGCTCGGTGCTGTCGTTCGTGCGCTTCGCCGCGCGCGACGAGTGGCTCAACCAGGTTCGCATCGACACGCAACAGGCCGACGTGCTGCTCGCCTGCGACATGGTGGTCGGCGCAAGCGCCGATGCGTTGCAAACGGTGCGTCATGGCCGCACGCGCATCGTCGTCAACACGCATGCGATTCCGAACGCGACGTTCGTGCAGAATCCGGACGCGACGCTGCACGCCGACGCGCTGATCGACAAGATGCGTCACGCGGCGGGCGCCGAGCGCATGTCGACCTGCGACGCGCAAGCGTTGGCGACGCGTTTTCTCGGCGACACGATCGGCGCGAATATCCTGATGCTCGGTTACGCGTGGCAACTCGGTCTGGTGCCGGTGTCGTTCGGCGCGATGATGCGCGCGATCGAATTGAACAACGTCGCGGTGTCAATGAACCAGCTGGCGTTTTCGATCGGCCGGCTGGCCGCCGCAGATCCCGCCGCGCTCGAATCGCTGTGGCAGGCACGCCATCTGGCGAAGCAGGCCGTGCGCGTCGACACGCTCGACGAACTGATCGCGCATCGCGAAGGACGTCTGCAGATTTATGGCGGCGCTGCCTACGTGAAACGTTATCGCACGCTGGTCGACGCGGCGCGCCGCGCGGAAAGCGCCGTCGATGCGACGAGCGAACGCGTGACACGCGCGGTAGCCACGACGTTCTATCGCCTGCTCGCGGTGAAGGACGAATACGAAGTCGCGCGCCTGCATACGGATGCCGCGTTCCGTGAAGCGCTCGAAGCGCAATTCGAAGGCGTAGCGGGCAAGGACTTCGGCATCAAGTTCAACCTCGCGCCGCCGACGCTCACGCGCGCGCAACCCGGCGTCAATCCCACCAAGAAAATCTTTGGCCAATGGATGTGGCCGGTGCTCGGGATGCTGGCGAAATGGCGCGGCCTGCGCGGCACGCCGCTCGATCCGTTCGGCCGCACGCTGGAGCGCAAGATGGAGCGCGAACTCGCGAGCGATTACGAAACCACGTTGCAGCGCGCGCTCGCGAAGCTCGACGCAAACAATCTGGAAGACGTCGCGAAGCTCGCCGATCTGCATGCGCGTGTGCGCGGTTACGGTCACGTGAAGCTGGCGAATCTGGCGGGTGTGAAGCGTGGCGAACGTGAGCTTGCGACACACTTGCGGATCGACGCGGCGACGGGTGGTGCGGTGAAGAAGTCACTCGAGGAGATGAAGGGCGCGGGACAGCTGCGCGGGATTCCTGTGGTGGTGGCGAAGTAGCATTCGCCGGCGAAACGCGCTGCGCAGCGTGAATGGAAAAAGCCGCTTCGGGTGTGAGCTCGAAGCGGCTTTTTGCTTTTTCTTTATCGGCTGATCCGGGTATGCGGTGTCAGCCATGCTGACGTTAGCCGCGCGGCATGGCGCTCGGGTTCGCATTCAGCAATGCCCTGACTTGCGCGACCTTTTCCGCATCCACGGGCGCAAGTCCTTTGCCGTCCACCCGCACGCCCGAACCGAAATGCACCGCCTCGACTGCCGTTCTGCTGACGAAGCCGGCTACCGCATCGACCGTCAAACCCGCACCGGCCAGCACCGTGCAATGCGAGCCGCCCGCCTGTTGCACCAGTTCGCGAATCGCCACTTCCGCGTGCAGCACCGACGGCTCTCCGCCCGACGTCAGCACGTTCGTCACCGCGTCGAAACCGAGTAGCACGTCGAGCGCTTCGCGCAGATCGCGCGTTTCGTCGAACGCACGATGGAAGGTGATCGCCAGACCATCGGCCGCATCGATCGCGCACGCGAGCCCGTCGCGGTCGATCGTGCCATCGGCGTTCAACATGCCGATCACGATGCCGTTCACGCCCGCCGCTTTGACCGCGCGCACGTCGCGCAGCATCACCGCGTAGTCGTCGGCGTCATACACGAACGAGCGGCTATGCGGCCGCACGATCACGTTCACCGGAATCCGGACAGCCGCCACCACCGCTTCGACCAAACCGACGCTCGGCGTCAGCCCGCCCTCGCCCATCGCGGTAACGAGTTCGATACGGTCGGCGCCCGATTGCGCGGCGGTGCGCGCATCGGCGACGGTCGTGGCAATCACTTCGAGCAGGATGGACATGAGCGCAGACGGATGTCGTTAAAACGACATCATCTCAGAACCGCTCTTCGTCCACCCAATCGATGTCGCCGCACAACACGCAGGTCTGCTCGCCGACGCGCGTCGCCACCGACAGCGTCACGCACGGCAATGCCTCGTTGATCGACAGATACGGACGCGTCACATGCACGCGCGCCGGCGCGTTGATCGCCTCGCGGAAGTACGGGCGGCGCAGCCAGTTCGCCCCTTGCGCGTCGGCGAGCGGCAGGAAGCGCGTCTCATGCGCCGCGCGATCGGCGCGCAGCACCACGTTGCGGCCCGCCTGCTTGCCCTTCGCGTCGAGCAGGAAGCAGCGCGCGGCGTGATCGAGCGCAAGGAAGTTCCAGCACACTTCGTCGAGCGGCTCGCCTGCGGCAAGCCGCTCGGCGGCGCGCTCGAAGGCCCGCAGGTACGGCGCGAGACGGCTCGCGTTGCGGCGCTCGCGCGCTTCGGTCTGATCGCGATACCGCTCGGTGAGTTCGTCGATGCACGCCACCGCGTGCGCCGCGTCGACCGCGCCCGGGTTCGGCCGGCCAAAGAAAAAGCCCTGCACGAAGTCCGCGTTGCAGGCGAGCGCCATCTGCGCTTCATGCTCCGTTTCCACGCCTTCGATGAGCACCAGCTTGCCCGCTTCGTGCAGCAGCGCGACCAGTCCCGGCAGAATCGTCGCCATGTCGGCGCGATGCGCGGCGTGCGACAGCATGATGCGGTCAAGCTTCACGATGTCGGGATTCAACTGCCAGATGCGCTCGACGTTCGAGTGGCCCGCGCCGAAATCGTCGAGTGCGATCAGGAAGCCGCGCTCGCGGAACTGGCGCACCCCATCGGCGAGACGCTCGAGGTCTTCGGCGCGCTGTTCGAGCACTTCGAGCACGATGCGCCGCGGCGGCAGATCGAGCCGGCGCAGATTGGCCAGCAACGCGGCGGCATGGTACGGATCGGTGAGCGCACCGGGGTGAATGTTCAGAAACAGCCACTCGCGCTCGGCGCCGAGCACCTTGAAGTTTTCCAGATGCAGCGTCTGCGCGAGACGATCCACGTGCAGCACGTCGCCCAGACGCGCGGCCTCGCCGAATACGTCGAGCGGCGACACGGCGCGATCGAGCGCGTCGTGCGCGCGCAAGAGCCCCTCGTAGCCGACCGCACGCATATGCGACAGGCTGAAAATCGGCTGGAACACGCTGGTCAGCGTCAACTCGCCATGCTGCACTGAAAAACGTTGAAGCCCCGACGTCACCTCGACGTCGAAGCCATGCGGCGCGCTGGCCGCTCTATCCTGTTGCGCAATCGTCATGCAATCCTCTCACACGAGAGCCGGCCCGGTTCGGACGCGGGAGCGAACAAACCTCGGCGCCATTTCTAAAATGTGCGTTATTGCTACTGCTTAAGCAAGCTCCATGCGCACGCTGCCGCACATTCGCATGAAATTTGTCCTAAAGACTGCACCGGCAGATGAGCCGATGCGCCGTGCGGGGGCGTAACACGCACCGTTGAGGTGCGTGGTGGGAGGTGGGCCGGGCGTCAGGTTCGGTGCCGCGTGTATCGCCGTATGCGCCGCCGTCCTGCCGGGCTGGCAATAGCGCAAGGCGTCTCCGGGCTACACTTTGGCCTTGCGCCTCGTGAACGCCACGCGGCGAGATGGTCGTCAATCTCCGAGGAAACCCCGTTATATCCCCACGCATAGACCGATGGAAATAGTCTTCACCGTATTGATTCTCCTGCTCGCCGTCGCGGCATCCGGCGTCCTGAAGCGCACGCTGCCCTTCAATTTGCCGCTGCCGCTCGTGCAGATCGCGATCGGCGCGCTGCTCGCGTGGCCGAAACTCGGCTTGCACGTCACATTCAATCCGGAAATTTTCATGGTGCTGTTCATTCCGCCGCTGCTGTTCGCGGATGGCTGGCGCATTCCCAAACGCGAGTTCTTCATGGCGCGCCGCGCGATCCTGATGCTCGCGCTCGGCCTCGTGTTCATGACGGTGCTGGCGGTCGGCTACTTCGTGCATACGCTGGTGCCGGCCATCTCGCTGCCGGTCGCATTCGCGCTGGCCGCGGTATTGTCGCCGACCGATGCGGTGGCGCTCTCCGGCATCGTCGGCAAGGACAAGATTCCTGGCGGTCTGATGCATATCCTCGAAGGCGAAGCCCTGATGAACGACGCGTCCGGTCTGGTCGCGCTGAAGTTCGCGATCGCCGCGGTGCTCACCGGCGTGTTCTCGCTGCGCGACGCGTCGATCAGTTTCGTGGTGATCGCCGTGGGCGGCCTCGCGGTGGGCGCGGCGGTCAGCGCGCTGTTCAGCTTTGTGTCGGTGCACTTTCTGAATCTCAACGAAGGCGGCGATCCCGCGCCCGGCGTCGTGATGACGCTGCTGATTCCGTTCGCCGCTTATCTGACCGCCGAGCGCTTCGAGTTGTCCGGCATTCTGGCGGCGGTCTCGGCCGGCATGATGATGAACTACGCGAGCGTGGCGAACGCGGGATCGGTGGCGTCGCGCGTGCGCGGCAACAGCACGTGGACGATGATCGAGTTCGTCTTCAACGGCATGGTGTTCATTCTGCTGGGGCTGCAGTTTCCGCACATTCTCGGCCGCGCGCTGCTCGACGCGCACGAAACCAGCAACGCGCAGGTCGGGCTGCTGATCGGCTACATCGCCGCGGTGGCGGCCGCGCTGTACGCGATGCGCTTCGCGTGGGTCTGGCTACTGCGCTGGTTCGCGAGTCGCGGCGCGGCGAAGCACGGCATGGCGAACGCGGTGCCTGGCTTGCGCATGGTCACGGTGACGACAGTGGCCGGCGTGCGCGGCGCGGTAACGTTGGCGGGCGCGTTGTCGCTGCCGGAATTGTTGCCGGATGGCGCGCCGCTGCCGGGCCGCGATCTGGCTATTTTCATCGCCTCGGGCGTGATCCTGCTCTCGCTGCTGGTGGCGATCGGCGCGTTGCCGGTGTTGCTGCGCGGCTGGCGGCGCGGCAGTGACCCGCATGCGGTCGAGGAAGCGCTCGCGCGCACGATGGCCGCGCAGGCCGCGATTCGCGCGGTCGACCGCATGCACGATAAAGAGTGCGCGGATCTGGATGAATCGGAGTCGGCGTATGCAGCGGATGTCACTGCGCGGGTGATGGACCTGTATCGACGTCGGCTCGCGACGCTCGATGAAGAGCAGGAGCCGCGCGAAATGGCGCGCCGCGCCGATGCATTGGAGTTCAGGATGAAACTGGCGGCGATGCGTGCCGAGCGCAAGGCGCTGCTCGCGCTGCGCGCCAGTCAGGAGATCAACGACGAGACCTTGAACAAGCTGATGCGCGAAGTGGATTTGTCGGAGACGGCGCTGACCGCGCGGAAAAAATAGAGCTTTGTTTGCGGTAGCGGCGGCTTTTTCTCGATCACGAAACAGGAGAAGAAGCCGACCCTGCGGACGAACTGGTGCTGACCGCCCGCTTACCGCCACTCAGCAAACCGAATCAGGCCACCGGCCCCTGCGCCGGCTTCCTGCGCAGCAACGCGTACAGAATGATCGCGCCGAACGTCGCGGTGCCGATCCCACCAAGGCCAAAGCCGCCGAGCTTCAACGAAAAATCGCCCGCGCCGAGCACGAGGGTCACAGCGGCGACGATCAGATTCCGGTTGTCGGAGAAGTCCACTTTGTTGACTACCCAGATGCGCGCGCCGGTCACCGCGATCAGCCCGAACACGACAATCGACACACCGCCCAGCACCGGCCCCGGAATGGTCTGGATCACCGCGCCGAACTTCGGCGAGAAGCCCAGCACCAGCGCGATCACAGCGGCGATCACGAACACCAGCGTCGAGTAGATTTTGGTCACGGCCATCACGCCGATGTTCTCAGCGTAAGTGGTCACGCCGGTGCCGCCCGCGAAACCGGAGACGATCGTCGCGAGGCCGTCGCCGAGAAACGCGCGGCCGACATAACGGTCGAGGTTCTGGCCGGTCATCGCGCTCACCGCCTTGATGTGGCCGAGATTTTCCGCGACCAGGATCACGGCGATCGGCGCGAGCAGGGCCATCGCGTGCGGGTCGAACGCCGGCGCCGTGAAGTGCGGCATGCCGAACCACGCGGCGTTCGCGACGATCGAGAAGTCGATCGGCTTGCCCATGCCGAGACCGTTCGTGACGATCGCGTAGATCACGTACGCGATCAGCAAGCCGATCAGAATCAGCAGACGCTGCAGCATGCCGCGCGCAAACACCGCGACCGCGCCCACGCACAGCACCGTCACGAGCGCCATCCACGAATCGAAGTTGCTGCCGCTCACGCCGTGCACCGCTATCGGCGCGAGGTTCAGGCCGATCACGCAGACGATCGCGCCCGTCACCACCGGCGGCATCAGCGTCTCGATCCAGCGGGTGCCGACCGCCGACACGATCAGCCCGATGATCGCGTACACCACGCCGCACGCGATGATCCCGCCCAACGCCACCGGAATGTTCGGATTCGGACCTTGACCGCCATACCCCGTCACCGCGATCACGAGACCGATGAACGCGAAGCTCGACCCCAGATAGCTCGGCACGCGGCCGCCCACCAGCACGAAGAACAACAGCGTGCCGATACCGGACATGAAGATGCACAGGTTCGGATCGAAGCCCATCAGCAGCGGCGCGAGCACGGTCGAACCGAACATCGCGACGACGTGCTGGATGCCCATCGCGAACATCTGGGGCCACGCGAGGCGCTCGTCGGTGCCGACGATGCTGCCCTCGGCGGCGGCAGGCTGGCGGCACCAGCGGGGGAAATAGGAATCGGCCACGGCGGGGGTTCTCCTCTGTTCGGCGTGATGGTTGCCGGACGGTGCGTGCAAAAAGGCGCGGCCCGGGAATTACGCGCGAGTGTACGGAGTGGGATTGGGCCTGGCAAGCACGGCGAAAAGCGTGTGTGGCAGCGGGTGGTGACGAGATGCGAAGGCATCGCGAATACCGGGCTCGTTGCGATTCGCGGCGACGGGTGGCCGGTGCCGGCTTTTTGCTGCGACCGGATGGCTTGCGGGCGGGGCCGTTCGATCGGCGTCGCAACGCGATTGCGTTGTGCCTGGCGCCAGGCAATCGTGCGGCACGCGAGTTCTTGTGGCAAACCAGCGCTTCAGATTCGTCAGATACTTTTTCTTGTGGACGGCCCTTAAACTGACTTTACTGCGCAGCCCTAATAAGCGCATGCGATGTTGTTATAACTCTCCTATTTACGCTCACGCCTCGGCGTGAGCTTTTTTTTGTCCGTGCGTTTGTGGCTCCGTCGCGAGCGCATGCGGCACTCCACGCGCTGAGCGCCGCACCCCGTCGCAGTCAATCAACCATCAGGTCGCGTTTCGCGCCTCGGTATCAGGAGTCGCTCGCCCATCGAACGCCGCGGAGCTTACCGTCGAGCGATAGCACTGCACGCGGTTACGCCCCGCGTCCTTGGCATCGTAAAGCGTTTCATCCGCCGCATCGACCAGCACGCGGCTCGTCGCCAGCACCTTGCCACGCGCGGTGGCGACGCCGATGCTCACCGTCAGCACATGATGCGAACTCGCAACATGGCCGCGCCGCAGCGCCTGAACCGTCGCGCGAATCTGCTCGGCAATACGCATTGCGCCGGCTTCGTCCGTAGCCGGCAGCAGCACCGCGAACTTTTCACCGCCGTAGCGTGCCGTCGTATCGCCAGGCCGCCGCGCGTTGCGCGCAATGCAGCGCGCCACGGCGACCAGTGCGTCGTCGCCCGCGCAATGTCGACAACGGCGTCGCGATACGCTGTGCGCGGCCCCATTCTTCTTGCACGACTTCCTCGAAGGCACGGCGATTGTTCAAGCCGGTCAGCTCGTCGGTGCGCACCAGTTCGCGCAGCTCGTCCTCGGCCGCGCGGCGATGACACAGTTGCTGCGCGAATAGAATCGCAAGCGCGACGATCGTCACGTCGAGCCCGGCGATCAGCGAGCCGATGATCCACGCGCGATGCCGCCATTGCGCGTGGATATCGCGCGTGGACAGCGCGACGTCGCGGATCAACGGATACATGTCGATATGACGGAGCGCAGCGACGGATCATAGATCTCCAGATTGCGCTACACACGTCGCGCTCGTTCAGCAGCGACACGGTGAACACGGAGTCCTGAGCGCGCCCGCAACGCGTCGTCGTGCATTTGCGCCAGCAGCCACACGGCGATCGCGAGTATCGCGCTGGCCAGCACGATGCTGATTGCAATCGCGATTTGCGGTCGGCGCGTCACCATTGCTGTTGGTTCGGGCATGCGCTAGATGACGCGCGTGAAGTCGAGATGCACGTCGCGCACCGACGCGGCCGGATGCCGCGCGCGGATTTTCATCACAGCCCAAATACACCAAAAACTCGCAATATTTTCATTCTCGTCGGACATCGTGTGCAAGGTATTGAGAGAAATACCCGAAGCGCCTTAAGTCATACACGCACTCGACCTTTACCGTGCCGTTAGCCGATTCCATTGGT
>NZ_JARESU010000104.1:0-30305 GCF_046027075.1 Paraburkholderia sp. RL18-085-BIA-A
GGAGATGAGCTTGCACGTGCTGGCGTACAACATGAAGCGGGTGATCAGGCTACTCGGTTCAGAAGCGGTTATGACGGCGATGCGGGCCTGAGACCCGTACGGGGTCGTTGAGCCTTTGCGATGTGTTCGGCTGTGATTTGACGTTCGGGTTGCCGCAATCGAAAAGCCGCGACCTGCGCCGAGACAGGTTTCTGTCAATTCCCAGTGGCCAGCCGTTTTGACACAGTCTGGGCCATGAGGCGTCGTTCGCGTCGCACATGGATCTGACATTCGGGGGGGCGGCTTTCCATCGGTCACCGGCCGTTCGCGTACTGGTTATGCGTGTCGCACGCATCGACGGCCTGCCCACCGTTGCAGGCCCGTAGGCGCACATTGGGACCTGCAGGCAGGTGTTGAGCCGCCAGCCGAAGCAGGCGCTCGTGGATTCGCTTCCACGGCTGCTTAGCGTGACCGCGTCCAGCAAAGCTCATTGGCCACACGGGACCAGTAAAGGCAGGCCAGCGCCTACTGTGTCGCGGCACCGACCCCCAGATATTGCTGCTGCAAGCTCCTGTCGGCTTTCAGGGCCGCTGCCGGCAACGTCAGGGCGATGCGCCCGGCCGTCATGATGGCGACCGAGTCTGCAACCGCCAGGGCCATGCCGAGATTCTGCTCAACCAGCAGGATGCGGATGCCTTCGGCGTTAACTTTCTGCAGCAGCTCGACAAGATGCCCGACGATAGCGGGAGCGAGCCCCTCGGAAGGCTCATCGAGCACCAGTAGCCGCGGGTTGCGAAGCAGCGCGCGGGCGATAGCTAACATCTGCTGCTCCCCGCCCGACAGCTCATTGCCGCGGTTGCGGCGTCGCTCAGCGAGACGCGGAAATGCATCGTAGGCCCGCTCGATGGTCCAGCCGGTCCCCTTGCTGACGTTTCGGGGTGCGAAGAGCCGCATGTGCTCGTCCACGGTCAGGGAACGGAATACCCGGCGCCCCTGCGGTACGAATCCGATGCCCCCGCCGCTGATTTGATGCGGACGGCGCCCGCGAAGCTCTTCGCCGCACCATTGGATCGAACCACCTGAGGTGTCCTGCAGTCCGATGATGGCGTTGCACAACGTGCTCTTGCCCATGCCGTTGCGTCCGACCAGAGCCAATGGCACACCCGTCACATCCAGATCCACACCCTGAAGCACGTGACTCTTGCCGATGTGAACCTGCAGCCCACGCACCTTCAGACCCGCTGAGACTGTCTCGTCATTCATGGCTGACCCCCAGTCCGTCGCCGAAGTAAATGCGTTGCACTTGCGGGTTCCCGCGGATGCTCGCCGGGTCGCCCTGAACCACGAGCTGTCCGTCCTTCATCACGGTTACCTGATGCGCTAGCCGCAAGGCTACATCCATGTCGTGCTCAATCAGCACGATGGTCAGCGATGACGGCAGACCTTCATTCAGCTCGATGAGCGACTGGCGCTCGGCTGGGGACAAGCCCGCCGCGGGCTCGTCCAGCAGCAGCAAACGCGGGTCGCCCGCGAGAGCCATGCCAATCTCTAATTGACGTTGCTGTCCGTGGGAGAGCGAAGCCACATCTTCCGTGAACCGGGCGCCCAGGCCGACGCGTCCCGCCAGCGCCCGTGCACGTTGCCAGTGCAGCGAGGCAGCGCGCTCACGTCGCAGCGAGAACCGGCTGGCGGAGAGGCCCCGCAGCGCGACATACAGATTCTCCTCTACGGTGAGTCCGCCAAACAGCAGGGAACTCTGGTAGGTGCGTGCCACCCCGCGCCTCGCCCGTTGCCAGGACGGCAGGCGGGTGATGTCCTCGCCGAACAGACGAATCTTTCCCGAGGTGGCGCGCAGGTCGCCAGAAATTGCATTGAACAGCGTGGTTTTGCCTGCCCCGTTGGTTCCAAGCAGCACATGGCGCTCGCCCGTGCGCACCATCAACGACACGTTGTCGATGGCCCGCACGGCACCGAAGCGCATGCCCAGTTCCTCCACTTCCAGCGCCGTCGCCGGCCGATGTTGCGAGTCGCCGGTCATCACGGGCAAGACGGATAGTTTCGCCCGGCTTCACCCTTGGCAAGATACGCCTCGCGCGGCTGGCCCAGCGTCTGGTTGACGCCCTTCGTCACCTTCACCAGCTTGTTGAAAAGCTGCCCCTGGGCATTTTGGTCGACCTCGGTCAGATAGACGTCCACGATCCCCTGGCGGTTACCATCCAGCCTGACTTCGCCACTGGGGGACTTCACCGTGAGGTTCGAGAGGGTTTTGCGGAAAGCCGCCTGATGGTCGGACAGATCGCCATGTACCTGGTCGAGCGCGAGCGTCATCGCTTTGGTGGCCGTGTAGTAGTTGTTTGCGAACAGCGACGGCGATTGCAGGCCGTCAGGGAATTTCTTGCGATAGGCCGCAACAAAAGACTTCCACTCTGGCGCGTCATTGTTGTCCGCGGTCGGGCCCGAACTCAGCATGCCGATAATCTGTTTGCGGAACGGGCCACGCGCCGACAGGACGCTCTGGTCGACCGTGATCGAGCCGCCCATCATATGGGCCTGGCCGCCGGTCTGGTTGTACTGCGACATGAACGTTACGGCGTCGGAGCCGCCCAGCACGACGAAGACGGCATCCACGTCGCTGGGCAACTGGGCGATCACGCTGCTGTAGTCTTTCGTGCCCAAAGGAACCCAAAGCTTCGCGGGCACCTTGCCGCCCCTGGCGCAGAATTCCTGCATGAAGCCGTTCACCTGCGAATAGGGGAAAGAGTAGTCCTCCGAGACAATGGCGACACGGTGGTATTTTTTGACGTCATACGCGTAGCGCCCAAGACCGGCCATCCACTGCGTGCCGTCGCCCATGAAGCGGAAGAAGTTCGGTGACGGATCGCGCAGTGTGGTGTCTTCAGCTGCCGACGATCCATTGATAAAAGTGACGCCCGGCACGGACTTCGAGTAATTCTTGATGGCAATGCCTTCGCTGCCCGAGAGCGGCCCAATGATCACGTCGACCTTGTCCTGTTCGACCAGTTTGCGGGCCTTGGCCACGACCACGTCAGGTTCCGCGTTTGTACCTTCGACAATCATTGTGATGCTTTTGCCGCCAGCGCTCGATTTGACGTCATCGAGCGCCAGCTGGACTCCTCGGACGCTGTCCTGTCCAGGCGAGGCAAAAGGGCCTTCCAGCGTGGCCAGCACGCCAACCTTGACCTGTGCCCACGCCGGGGTGGCAAGCAAGGCGCCTGATATCGCGGCGATTGCAAGCGCGCTGCGGCTAAAAGGGGTTTTGTGAAACATTTTCATTAGTCTCCTGGTTCTTGGTCTTCGTGAATGAATCAAGGAATGCTTGAGGATTGTTCGCCGGCCTGACGCGTCCGGGTGGCGCGGCGTAGTCGGGAAACGAGATCTGTCAGCCCCAGGACGCCGGATGGAAGAAAAAGCACCACCAACAGAAAGACGGCGCCGATGAGGGTGTTGTAGCGATCGCGGAAGAACAGGTCTGTCGCGAAGGTTTGCAGCAGGACGAAAACGAGCGCACCCGCGAAAGCGCCTGCGGGGCGACGTAGGCCGCCCAGCACGGCGATGACCAGAATGTTGGTCGCCGCGGCCAGGCCTACGGAGCCGGGAGCGATCTGCCCCTGGTACCAGAGCATCAGGACACCGCCGACGGAGGCCATGAATCCGGCCAGTGCGAAGGCGGCGACCTTATGCAGCGTCACCCGGTAGCCGAGCGCGGCGAGGCGCCGGTCGCTGTCGCGAAGGCCCTGCAACGCAAGGCCGAAGGGCGTGCGCACGACATGGTTCACCAGGACCAGAAGCAGCCACGCCAGCCCGACGCTCAGTACATAAAATGGAATGGGTGCATTCAATGAAAGGTGGCCGAGCCTGGGCGCGGCGACCCCGTTGATGCCGTCGAAGGCGTTGAACAACTCCGTGTTCTGCTGAGCGAATGAAAACACGCCCATGCCAATAGCCAGTGTCAGCATGAGCAGGTACACGTCTCGCGTGCGAGATGCGATCCACCCCGTCAGTGCGCCAAACACAGTCCCGACGGTGAGTGAGATCAGGAGTGCCAGGGGCCAGGGAAGCGGCACACCCAGGCCGCTGCCATTGATCGACGTGTACGCCATGGCGTAGGCGGCGAGTCCCGCCGCTGCCATCTGGGCCATCGATACCATGCCGCCATAGGTGTTCAGAAAGCTCAGCGATAACGCGACAATGCCGAAGACTGCGGCCTTCGCGAAAATGTTCTGCAGCCAGAACGCCGGCAACACCAGCGGCGCGAGCACCAGCGCGGCTAGCACGACCCAGCGCAGAGAGGGTGATGTCTTCTTCATTAGTACTCCGCGGGCGCCGTGCGCCATTGTTCTGAACGACAACTCTCCGACCTCCCGGCAGGCGGCGCCGTGGCCGGTCGGAACACACTCATGCCCGGCCGAGGAGCCCCCGTGGCCGCACGGCAAGGACCGCGATCATGATGACGAACGTGAGCAGAATCGCGTAGTGAGGGAACAGCACGAGGCCGATCTGCTCGGCATAGGCCACCAGTAGCGCCCCCAGCGCCGCGCCCCCCAGACTGCCCATGCCGCCGACAATGACCACGACCAGCGACGACATCAGATAGCGCGCGTCTTCTCCTGGCGCGACCGATAGCGCCGAGCCCCCGATCACCCCCGCCAGTCCGGCCATCGCCGCGCCCAGTGCGAACACGAGGATGAACAGTCTCGGCACGTTGAATCCCATCGCTGACAGCATCGCGCGATCATCGACACCGGCCCGGATCGCCATGCCGAGCCTCGTCCGGTACATCAGGAGCCACAATGCGAGACCGACCGCCAGGGCGACGCCGATCAGGAACAGCCGGAAGGTCGGGTAGCCGCCGAGATCCGCCGGCAGCCGCACGCTTCCGTAAAGCGCATCGGGCGGATCGAACTGATAGGTGAGGCCGCCATAGCGTGCGAGCAGCAGATCGCCCAGCACGATCGAGAGCCCGGTCGTCACCAGCGCCTGACGAAGATCCTGGCCTTGCAGGCGGTCGAGCAGCCACTTCTGCATCGCGGCTCCAAGCAGACCAACTGCGATGGCCGCGGCAAGCACGCCCCACCACCATCCATGCGCCGCTGCGACGTCGTAGCCGATATAGGCGCCGAGCAGATAGAGTGCTCCGTGCGCCACGTTGACCGTGCGCAGCAGCCCGAAGACAATCGAGAAGCCACTTGCGACGATAAAATAAAGCGCGGCCAGGGTCAGCCCGTTGAGCGCGACATTGACGAGCAGCCGGGTGGTCACGCTGCGCTCAGCCTGGCTGCGACGGCGGCAAAACCGGCGCCGAACACATTGTTCCCGATCTGGCCAATCCAGTGCGCGCGGTCGGCGCCGCCGGTCATTTCGAAATCCGCCCACCACTCGGCGAAGGTCCGCGATCCCGCCGTCACGCGCGACAGACGCACGCCGGCCACGTAATCGCGCACCGGCAGCGTGCCTTCGATGATCCTGTAGGTGAAGGCAAAAGCCAGGTCGTCGAGCATCAGCAACTGCTCGCGCACGTATGCATCGGGCCCGAGCGTCAGCCGGCGCACGCCGCCGATGGTATCGCCTTGTGCGCCGGCTTCCATCGCACTGCTGATGATGCCAGGGTGGTAGGTGGGCATCCCGTTGAAGTCGCGCATGATCGACCACACGGCTTCGATGGGAGCATTGATGACGTCGCTGATATAAACGGTGTTAGGCATGGCTGACCTCGCAAAAAGGGGGAGCGGACAAAGGCCGGCGCGCTAGAAGCTCAACTGCTTGAACGCCTGCGTCTGTGCCGTCAGTGCCTGTTCGGCAGGCAGGCGTTCCATGGAACTGGCGCCGTAGAAACCATGACAGACCTTGCACGCGCTCAGTACGTACTGGGCGTCCTGCGGCATCGCGATCGGGCCGCCGTGGCACAGGACGATGATGTCGTCGCGAACCTGCAGCGCGGCTTCGGCGATGCGGTCGATCGCGCTCACGCAGTCATCCAGCGTCATTGCGGTCTCGGCGCCGACTGTCCCTCCCGTCGTCAGTCCCATGTGAGCAACGAGGATATCGGCGCCTGCCTTCGTCATCGCGACGGCCTGGTCCGGGTCGAATACGTAGGGCGTGGTGAGCAGTCCCTTGGCATGCGCGAGCCGGATCATCTCCACCTCCAGCGCGTAGCCCATGCCGGTCTCTTCGAGATTGGCTCGAAAGACGCCATCGATCAGGCCCACCGTGGGGAAGTTCTGCACGCCGGAAAAGCCCACGCGCCGCACGTCATCGAGGAAGGCGTCAAAGTTGCAGAAGGGATCCGTGCCGTTCACGCCCGCCACCACAGGTGTATTCCTGACGACCGGCAGCACTTCGCGCGCCATGTCCATCACGATCTCGTTTGCGTTGCCATAGGCCAGCACGCCAGCCAGCGAACCGCGGCCCGCCATGCGGTAACGCCCCGAGTTGTAGATCACGATCAGGTCTATCCCGCCGGCTTCCTCGCATTTGGCGGACAGGCCGGTACCGGCGCCGCCGCCGACAATAGGCTGGCGGGCGGATACCATCGACTGGAACTTCTGCAGTAGTTCGCTGCGTTCAAAACGTGGCAAGGTTTCGATCCTCGGGTTGGAGCAGTTCACGAAAGAGCCGGACAGCCAGCTCGGCGAACTGTGGGTCATTGATGTGATAAGGCACGCGCAACAACTGTCGGTGCGCTGTCTGCGTTACGGTGCGTTCGAGGGCCTCAAACAGTGCGGCATCAGCCGCGGGGTCATGGAAGGGCTGACCGGGCGCATCCAGCGCCGATACGCCGCCTTCGGGCAAAAGGAAACGCACTTCGCCTTCGCAGCAGTTCAGCCGTTGGCCGATCCAGGCACCGATGCGTGAGTTTTCGTCGGCACTTGTGCGCATGAGCGTGACCTGCGGGTTATGCGCGTACAACGTGCGGCTGCGATAGTGCGGCGGGAGCGTGTCGGGAGCGCCGAAGTTCGCCATGTCGAGCGCCCCGCAGGATCCGACGTAAGGCGCTCGCGTCCGTGCGACAGCGCCGAAGCGGTCGTCGGTGCAAGCCAGGATGCCACCGAGAAGGTGATCGCAAACCTCGGTCGTCGTGAGATCAAGCAGGCCGGTCAGCAGACCGGCATCAAGCAGCTTTTCCATCGACGCACCGCCGATGCCGGTGGCGTGAAACACCAGACAGTCGTGATCCTGTTCAAGGTTCGCGCGCACGTGGCTGATACAGGCTGTCGTGACGCCGAACATGGTGAGGCCGACTGCCGGGCGCGCATCAGGCGGTTCCTGGTAGCCCTGCGCGTGGCGGAACGCGCCGGCGATCGCGCCGGCCGCATTCGCTAGCACGCGGCGCGAGATGCGGTTCAGCCCTGCGATGTCCGTGACGGAATGCATCATCGCGATATCGGTCGGGCCGACATAGGCGGACACATCGCCGGACGCCATGGTCGACACCATTAGCTTGGGCAGGCCAACGGGCAGCGCACGCATTGCCGGGGTGATGAGCGCGGTACCGCCGGAGCCGCCAAGGCCGATCATGGCGCCTACATCGTCGCGGCTCGCCAGGAAACGTTCGAACGCGTCGATCATCGCCGTCACCGCGCTGCCCCGGTCCCCCGTGAAGACGGCGGCCGAACCACCAGCGTGGGCCTCCGCGACAATCTGCGCGGGGATGTCCGCACCTTCGCCAACCGGCAACGTCGAGACATCCACCGTGACAACCGGCGCGCCGGCCAACCGTATCTGGTCGCGCAGATAAAGCGCCTCTGCCGCCTTGGTGTCAAACGTGCCGATCAGGTAGATCTGTTTGTCGCGAGTTGTCATGTCGTTTGTGGCGCCGGTAGACTCATTGACGATTGTAGTTCCCAGTTCAAGACATAAGATTCGAAATGAGTCTATAGGATTATAATGAGACTATCGTCTCTTTTTGCGAGGATTCAGGGTAAACAATGAGCCGAGTCCCACATACCACCGTCCAGCCGATACGCCCGGCTGCGGACGAAAACGCCGACGCGACCCAGCGGGGGCCACGGGCTCGCATGCGGCGCACGCTGCTTACGAAAGCGATGGAGATGATGGCAAGTGGCCTGACGCCGTCGGTGGCCGAACTCGCAGAGGCGGCAGAGGTGTCGCGCGCCACCGCATACCGTTACTTCCCGACTCAAAGCGCGCTCGTCGCGGCGGTGGTGGATGAGAGCCTCGGGCCGATCCTCGAATGGAAGTCCGAATCAGGAGACGCGGTCAGCCGCGTCGACGAACTGTTGCTTCACGCCTTCCCTCGTATGGAGGAATACGAGGTGCAACTGCGTGCGGCGATACTGGTCTCGCTGCAGCAGGGAGCCCAGGCTCGTGCGGGCAAAGGCGGCGGCGAGGAACCGCTCGTGCGCGGACATCGTATCGAACTGCTCAGTTCCGCTGCGAGCCCGTTGCGCGACAAACTCGGCGAGGAGCGTTTCCAGCGCGTACTGCGTGCGCTGTCACTGGTTTACGGCACCGAAGTCTTTCTCGTGCTGAAGGACATCTGGCACCTCGACATCGAAGAAATCCTGCAGACAGTGCGTTGGACTGCACAGGCGATCTTGCGACATGCAAGTACCGACGACTAGATGCGCCCGGCGCGTGTGTCCATTCGGCAATTTGTCGTCGCACCCAGGGAGCGTTGATACGCGAATACAACTGAGCCGCGAAGACCGGTGCAGAATGCCTGGCGACACGCCCATGATTCGAACTGCCTGGTCAATAAACGAGCGGTCAGAGAAGAATCGGGCGATACGGCTGCACCCGGTACGAATGGCGACTAGAAAAAAGCCGTGGAATTTTCTTATCAGAACCCGGACGCGCTGGTCCGCACCATCAGAGGTACAACCGCGGCCCCCGTTGCGAGGTTCGCCGGTTTTCACAATTCGCTCCTAAGCAGCCGGCCGCTGAGCGTTGGACCCGACGGCCTCGAACATTCGTGACCAGTGACTCGCGGACCAACTCGATGGGGCAAGTGGCGGTTGCACTTTTGGAAGCAGCCTTTGCGGGAGTGCACTCCGAGCGGCCGGAGTGGGCGCCGAAAATTTCCCGCCATTTATCGCTGAAAGTCACTGAACCGCCTCCGATTTTTCTCGACACGAATTTGGGGTAAAACCTGTGTCTGGAAACGGAGTTGAAGATGCTGAATAAGTCGAATGTCGCTGAGGTTGTGCCGGGGGCGGAGGAAGGAGCGCGTAGCGCGACTGGAAGCGCCCCCGGCGCGGCCGCCGAAGTGAAACGATGGTCGGCCAACCGGAAGAAGGGAGTCGTCTTGCGCCTGTTGCGCGGCGAGCCGGTGGACGCCATTTCGCGCGAGGTTTCGGTGCCGATCTACAGGCTCGAAGAATGGCGCGAGCGTGTCCTGGCCGGTATCGATGCCGGCCTCAAGGAGCGCGAGAACGATCCGCTGGAGGCAAAGCTTGGCGAGGCCACCCGGCGCATTGGCGAGCTGGTGATGGAAGTCGAGATCCTGCGCAAGGAAAGGCAGGCCCGACACCCTTTAGGCAACCGGAGGTCGCCGAAATGAGCCGCGCGACCTCCACTGGCACCGGCAAGCCTTATGGGCCGCAGCGGGTCTGCCGGGTGCTCGGATTCCCGCGTTCGACGATCTATGCCGGACGTGCGCGCGCGTCGAGCAACGTGGTGCCACTCGTGGCGCAGCGGCGCGGCCCGAAACCCAGGATGCCGGAAGCTGACCTTCTGGAGGGCATCCGGGACGATCTGGCGGCCTCGCCCTTTACCGGCGACGGACGTCGCAAGGTATGGGCGCGGCTGCGCATCCTGCGCGACATCCGGGTCTCCCGCACCCGTGTGCTGCGTCTGATGCGGGAGAACGCCTTGCTGTCGCCACATCGGCGCCTCCACAGGGCAAGTCTGCCCAGCACGACGGCACAATCACGACGAGCCGCCCGAACGAGATGTGGGGCACCGACGGCGTGCGCATTAGACCGTGGATGACGGCTGGGTCTGGGTGTTCTCGGCGGTTGATCATTGCGACGCCTGCCGCGTCGGCATCCATGCGGTCAAGACGGGCAACCGGTTCGCCAACTTGCAGCCGATCGCGCAGGGACTGCTGGGCGAATTCGGCGGCACGGGTGCCGAGGTCGGTCGGGGCCTTACGCTGCGCATGGATCACGGTTCGCAATACACGGCCGATGACTTCCTGAAACAGGTCAGGTTCTGGGGCGTCACGCCGAGCTTCGCCTTCGTTGCCGAGCCACAAACGAATGGCGTCGCCGAGCGCTTCCACCGGACGCTGAAGGAACAGGCCATTCACGGTCGCATCTTCAGGAATCTTGAGGAAGTCCGGGCTGCGGTCGTCGAGTTCAAGGATCGTTACAATCGCCACTGGCGTCTCGAAAAACTGGGCTTCATGTCACCCCATGAAGCCCGTCAGGCAGCCACCCTGAAAGAGGCCGCCTGAGTTGCAAATCCGTGTCCAGACAATCCAAGCCGGTGCATCGCTGAAAGTCACACTGACGCCAATCCGAAGCCCTATAGGCCGCTCAGATTGGCAATCGCGTCCCACTTTAACCGAAAAAGATCTCGTGGATTCCGTTAAGTTGACAGTGCCGCGGCACGGCCGTGTAACGAGACAAACTTGCAGGGGCGTCATGACAGGTTCGTGGGAAGGTTCGATAAACGAACTGCGAGCAGAAAATATTTCGCAAATGACAGCAGTGTCTATACTGAAAGCAAAGTGTAATTTATGGCGGCATCAATGGCGATGCGGCGAGTGATCAAGTGCGCGTCGGATAGAGCCCGCACGTCGAGCGAGGGGAGGTGTCATGTTCAAGCATCTGCTGGTGCCGACCGACGGCTCGGCACTTTCCGAAGTCGCCGTCCAGATGGCGGTGACGTTCGCCGCCGAAAATCACGCCTCCATTACCGGACTTCATGTTATGCCGGAGTTTCATGTTCTGGCGTATGGAACCGAAATGCTCGCGGATACCGAGGAGAAATTCGTTCGGGTTCACAGGGAGCGTGCAGAGGCCTTTCTCGCCGCTGTCACGAAGGTGGCAACCCAGGCGAGCGTGATATGCGAAACCGTTGCCACCACCCGCGCTCATCCCTATGAAGCGATCATCAGCACCGCCACCGAGCGAAACTGCGATCTGATTGTGATGGCGTCCCACGGCCGCAGCGGTGTGCGTGGCCTGTTGATCGGCAGTGAGACACAGAAGGTGCTGACTCATAGCGCTATTCCCGTTCTGGTGGTCCGGCAGTCGACACATACAGGCGTAGTGGGCGAAGCGCGAGCCGGCACGCAATCGACAACATCGAAGTCTTCGTCGCCTCATGGATTTATCATCGGGCGAATTCCGCTTGCAGTCGCTCCGGCACTGCCAACTTAACGGAATCGCAGGCCGGCGTCAGTCAGCCAAGAATGCTATTGAACCGGGACATTAGTCAGACCGATTTGCTTGAGTTGACGATACCTCAACCGTTACTTGTGGGCCGTGCGCGAGCGCCCAAAGCCCTGTGCCATGCTGAAGGTGGCGCCATGCCGAAAATCTATTGGATGCTGGAGAGGATCGCGTTCTCGCTCGTCGTGCTGTTGGCGCTTGCATGTTTCGGCTTCATCGTATGGCAGAAGAATCCCGGCATGACGTTGGCGATTCAGACGGGCGGCGACATGCTGATGCCGAACAGTGAACATTGGCTCGGCTGCATGGCGCCGGATCAAGGCGGCTGTGAGCGGATGTTGATCGAGCTGAAAACACCGGACAAGAACTGATTGGCACGCTATATAGATGGACATGAGTGTCCGGCGTGTTCCATGAAGTCGCGTGATTGATGCGAGTCAGCGCGCGCCTTTGCAGCGAACGCAAATGTCCAACCATCGAACGCTCGCGCTACACCGGCAATCATCTCGGCTTTGTTCGGAGGGGGGCTTGCCGATCAGTCGGGGTTCGGGTAGCGCGGACGTTTGCACAAACGCTCGGGAGCATCACGGTAACAAGATCTGGCCACACCGATGGAAGCGGCGCGCTGGGTGTTGTCCTCACGGCGGAGCACGAAGGGGAATCGCGAATTGCGGCGCCTCGGGGCTGGGTGTAGCCTGTTTTTCGGTGGAACCCGAAGTGCCGCGGAGCGGGCGAGCTGCTTGGCGGCGAAACACTGAAGAACCCGGCACATGAGTTGCGCGGGAATGGTTCTGCCTTGCGTTTGTTCGACAGGGGGAGACGTCATGAACAAGCTTGCGTCCATTCTCGTGTGGGGCGTGCTGGCCGCTGTCGGCGCCTTCGCCTTCGCCAGGCTCGCGCTCGGGCGCGGTGAAAGTGTGAATGCCGTGTGGCTCGTGACTGCTGCCCTCATCGTTTATTTCATCGCATACCGTTTCTACAGCAAGTTCATTGCCGAGCGCGTGCTGCGGCTCGACGATACTCGCCAGACGCCGGCCGAGCGCCACGACGACGGTATGGACTACGTACCGACTAACAGGTGGGTGCTGTTCGGCCATCATTTTGCCGCAATCGCCGGCGCCGGTCCGCTGGTGGGTCCCGTGCTGGCAGCGCAGATGGGCTACCTGCCCGGCACGCTGTGGATCCTCGCGGGCGTCGTGGTGGCCGGTGCGGTGCAGGATTTCATTGTGCTTTTCGCGTCAGTGCGCCGCGACGGCAAATCTCTTGGCGAGATGGTCAAGATGGAACTGGGCCCGGTTCCCGGCTCGCTGGCTCTCGTCGGCGTACTCGCGATCATGATCATCATTCTCGCGGTCCTGAGCCTGGTGGTGGTCAAGGCGCTTACGTCCAGCCCGTGGGGCCTCTTCACCATCGCGGCGACGATTCCGATCGCGCTGCTGATGGGCGTCTACATGCGGTTTATCCGCCCGGGGCGGGTAGGAGAAGCGTCCCTGTTCGGCGTCGTACTTTTGCTCGTCTCGATCGTACTCGGGAAGACGGTCGCCAACGATCCCACCTGGGGATCGGTCTTTACCCTGACCGGCCCGCAACTGGCGTGGGCTCTCATTCTGTACGGCGCCATCGCCTCAAGCCTGCCGGTCTGGCTGATGCTCGCGCCGCGCGACTACCTGAGTACGTTCCTGAAGATCGGCACGATCATAGCGCTCGCGGTCGGCATCTATGTGGTCGCGCCCACGCTTTCGATGCCACGGACCACGCGCTTCATCGACGGCACCGGACCCGTGTTCTCCGGCGCGCTCTTTCCTTTTTTGTTCATTACCATCGCCTGCGGCGCGGTCTCCGGTTTTCATGCGCTGATTTCCTCCGGCACCACGCCGAAGATGATCGAGCGTGAGTCGCATATGCGTCTGATCGGCTTCGGCGGCATGCTCGCCGAGTCGTTCGTCGCGATCATGGCGCTGACGGCAGCCTGCGTACTGCATCCGGGCATCTACTTCGCCATGAACGCCCCGGCGGCAATCATCGGCACGACCGCCGCGCAGGCGGCGCAAGTCGTGTCGAACTGGGGATTCGTCATCACGCCGGACCTGATCAACCAGACGGCCGCGAACATTGGAGAAACCAGCATCCTGTCGCGCGCCGGCGGCGCCCCGACGCTTGCCGTAGGCATGGCGCAGATTCTCGGCCAGGCCCTAGGTGGTCAGACCATGGAGGCCTTCTGGTATCACTTCGCCATCCTGTTCGAGGCGCTGTTCATCCTGACAGCCGTAGACGCCGGCACGCGGGTCGGCCGCTTCATGATCCAGGACATGCTAGGCCATGTCTATCGGCCGCTCGGCGACACCCAGCTGCTGCCCGCGAACCTGCTGGGCACCGGCCTCTGCGTGGCAGCCTGGGGCTACTTTCTCTATCAGGGCGTGGTCGATCCGCTCGGTGGCATCAACACACTCTGGCAGCTTTTCGGAGTGGGCAACCAGATGCTCGCCGGCATTGCCCTGCTGCTCTGCACGAGCGTCCTGGTGAAGATGAAGCGGGAGCGCTACATCTGGGTGACGTTGGTGCCGACAGCGTGGCTCCTCATTACCACGCTCACTGCTGGCATCCAGAAGATATTCCATAGCGACCCGCGTATCGGCTTCCTCGCGCTGGCGAACAAGTTCAGTGACGCCGCCGCACAGGGGACCGTACTCGCTCCCGCCAAGTCGATTGCGGAAATGCAGCGGGTCGCCTTCAACAACTATCTGGATGCGGTGGTCTGCGGCTTCTTTGTCGTGCTGGTGCTGGCGATGTGCGTCTTCGCCGTCACGATCTGCTTGCGGGCGCTGCGGCAGGCACAGCCCACTGTCAACGAGACGCCTGTTGTTGTGCGCGCCAAGGGGGCTTGATCATGAAAACGATCTTCAATGGCAAACTCGCGGCGGTGCCAGTTCGGGGCGCGAACGCCGGGGCCGTGAGCAACGCACTGGGGACACGGCTATCGGAGCTTGCGCGCACCATGCGCGGAGCCTGCGCGCAGATGTTCGGCATCCCGGACTATGAACGCTATATTGAGCACATGGCCTTGCGCCACCCGTGCGATCCGCTGCTGTCGCGACGTGAGTTCTTCATCTGGGCCATCGATCGGAAATACAGTCGCAATGGGCCGAGGTGCTGTTAGCGCCGCTCGTGACCACCATAATCGTGCGTTTTGCCAGAAATCGCACAAGTTGATCGCGGGGCACCATGGGACTGAGATTGTTTCGGTCGTCGCATCCCGTTATCGGCTTTTGCACGGGCTGGGTCAAATCGGCCGATCACGAACGTCGCTGTCCCTTTAGGTTTGTCCAACGCCTGCCCGCATGCGTCGTCGTGCGCTCACGCGGCAGCAGACAAGGGCAGGCGTCGAACAAACCTAAACGCGTGCCGACGATCGCCGACAGGCGAAGTTGGAGCGAAATATGCGAAGTGCATGAGACTGCACGCGGCCATGCCCGGACATCGATTCGCCTTCACGGGAGCATTCAAATTTCGGCTCCGCGCCAGACAGCGGTCCTTCGTGCGCAGAACATTTCAGTCGCGTTTCTGATCAGCCCTCACCGCACCACCATTCTCGCCACGGCTAGCCCATCGACCCGGGATGGCAATTGTGTAGAAGAGCTTGGTGCATCTTCACCGCGCCCGCGCAGCAAGGCGCGCAATCATCCGATCAGCCATCGCGCGGTCGATGACTTCAAATGAGCGGCTCGTGCGCTCATAGGCATACATGTCGCCAGTCGCGATGTCGAACCACCAGCCGCTCAACACCAGTGCGCCCGCGGTGACTTGCTGATGAACGATCGGGTATGTCATCAGATGCTCAAGCTGCACAAGTACGTTGAGCTGTGACAATTGATCGTGCGGTTTCAGCCTGTCGTTGAGCGGACCTTCGTGTTCGAGGCGAAACGCTGCGTTGTTCGCGTGGTACAGCCATTTATCGAGGTTTGGCGCTTTCAGCTTGGCGTTGCGTGTATATACGGCTTTCATCGCACCGCACTCGGAATGCCCGCACACAACAATATTCGCAACTTTCAACACCAGCACTGCGTACTCGATCGCGCTTGCCTCGGAAACGTCACCGGTAGAGACCCCTTCCGCAGTCGCCGGTGGTATCAGGTTGCCGACGTTGCGCATCGTGAACAGATCGCCCGGATGGGTTGAGGCAAGCAGGTCCGGCACAACGCGGCTGTCTGCGCACGTGATGAAGAGCGTGTCAGGTGTCTGCGCGAGCGCCAGTTTGCTGAACTGCTTCGAGTATTGCGGCAGCATTTTCTCGCGGAATTCAACAATCCCCATTATGAGTTTGTCCACGGTTTGCCTCCGAAAGGGCTAGTCTTTTGCGATCGAGCCTGCCGAACCTCCAAGCCCTTGCGAGTCGGGGATGCTGGCCAACGCCAGGTCCTCGGGAAATGGGTGCGTCAAGGCGATCGCCCGATCGAGCAGTGCCAGCTCAACGCGCAATGCGGCATGACGATGTTCCGGTAGGCTCTGGACAAGATTCTCTATCGCCGCGCGTAGGCGCCGCGCGATTTGAATGCTGCCCGCGCCGTATTGTCGTATTTCGCGGAAACTGATATGCACGAAGTCTTCCCAATTGGGCGTCCGCAAGATCACGCGCACCCGCCCCGACCTATCCACCATCTCTTCGACGTGCAGAGACCGTTTGCCCACCACGCGCAATAGTCGGTGCAACTGGTCGATCGCAAGCACGGCCGTCGTCGGATCGTTGATCGCCGCTGACAGCGCTTTCAGCGCAATATCGACCAGGATGCGAAACGCGAACATAGGGTCCTGCTCCATTGTGCGTTCCGTCCCGAAAGCGACCAGTGTGCGGAGCTTCCTCTCATCGATTGCGCCAGAATTCCCGTACAAATAAAACAGGGGTTCGTCCACCGCGACGAAATCACCCACTTGCGGTACGAATTCGATGATTGAGTCAGTGCGCCGCGCCTTGGCCACCAGCCTTTCCAGATTCACGGCCAGAACGATGCCAGATTTGCCGCGGTGACGAACAATGCGATCAGGTACGCCTCGCTCCTTGTCACGTTCCGGCGGGGTAGTTGCACCCGTAGTCGGAGCGGGATAAACGCTTGCTATGACCGCCATCCCGTGCTTCCCGACACGTGCCACGAGGCTTACCGGACGCAGAGATTTCGCGGCGTAGTCAATCAGGAAAAGGAACGCGACGACGGAGGCAAATCCAAATAGCGCTGCAAGAAACACTTGAAGTTGGTGTACTTGATTCTCGCCCATCCAGCTCAGCGTTCTATCGGCGAACAGCATTGTGAAAACGAACAATCCCGAGATGCTACGGATGACGTTATCGCGCAGCAGTGTCGTCGCGATGATCCGCGGGGTGTACTGCCCGCCAGCGACCTGGATTGCGACGAGCAGCGAACCGAACGTAAACATCAGAAACCCCAGGTCTGCGGAAACGATGTCACCAAGCAACGACCGCGCCCCAGTCATGGACAGCCCCAGAAAACCGGTTTTCGGATCAAGGATGGCTTGCCTGATCATCCACCTTCCTAGCATTTCAGAAAGAGGTTTTACCACGGCATAGATCGCGACTGCGATGAGCGGCACAGTCCACAGCGAAGATTTCAGGTAGCTCTTTAAGCTGTACCAGCGATTCCAGTCCATGTTTGCTCTCTCCCTACGATCCATCCTGCAGCAGGAGACCAGGGTCTCCGCGGTTTGCCAGATGGCATGCAAAGGGGGGCCTCCCGACCGGGCGCGCGCACGGCTGCGCTGACCCCACGGTCTCTTCCTCCGGCCGTCGTCTTGATGTCCCGTCGGCTCTCAGGCCAGCGCCGCTGAAACGTCCAAAACCACCTGTTTTGCATGTACGAACTGCACCGTCGCCGGGATGACACCGTCGTCTCTGCCAACACATGCGACCTCAGAGAGCCAGCACTGCCAGCAGAGGAGTTGATCTGCCGTTCCAATACTGTCTGATTGCGCGGGTTGAGGCCGGATTGTTACCGCAAACGAATCCACCGGTCATGGGGAGTTCCGCTGGCGTGGACGAGGTGACGGACACATGAACCTTTCGGAAACAATAAGACACTTGAGCTTCCGGTCGGTCAATGAGACCTTAGTCCAACAGGTTAGGCACGCCGAATTTCCAGGATGGCGCCTCGATGGATTTCGGAATAGCGAAGGCTGACGGCGTCCGGACGCAAGCAGGGAAGCCACGCTGATCGCGGCGCCGCGCAAGGCCTCGGCTGCCCCGCAAAATTTCGTTTGCCACGATTTAAGCGGTTTTCCGGAAACCGCCAATAACCGCTATGGGCAACAATTCGCCAGCCGACTCGACGTGTGGATCGCCGTTAGACACCTTAAAGCAGCCGTACAGGTGATGCCGGGTTCAAGATCCGGAGAGGGTCGTCTGCGGAAGTTCGCCAGTCGAGTCGGGCGCGCTGCACACGGGCTTCCGATGGGCTTCCGGGTTCGGCCCCCTATGGCCGTTCGACCGTGCATGCAGATGGACATTCGAACGTCGCAACCGCTTAGGTACCGAACATTGAGGTACAGACTCGATCCGGCAACTCGTCGGCCTTAGCGACTTCCCGCTGTGGCGTTGCTCGCCGATCGCTGACTTTCGCTTTCGAGGTAGCGAATTTGATTTCTACCAGCCGTGGCAACGAATGATTTGGCCACCTGTTGCGCATCGATCCGGCAACCGCCGGAACTTGCAGGCTGACTGCCGACCTGCAGCGACCCCGGCACGATGTCGGCAGCGCGATCTGCCTGGTCCAGAGCAGTCTGATTAGCGTTCGCCGCGAACGCCGCGCGATCGATCAAGTTGTTCGGGATCCACGTCGTGAGGTGGCGGCTTAGCGTGTTGATGGCCACGCAATGCTACAGTTGGTTGCGCCCCATCTGTTGTCGCTCAACCTCACTCAAGCGCTTGGACGGTGGCGGCCACTCGGTCGTGGTGCGGCCATCGTCGGTACTGGCAAGTGCGGAGCAGCGGCTCGGCATCCGTATTGTCCATTTCTGTCTTGCCGCCGCGCTGTCGGCCGATTGGATTTGAGCTTGGCCGCAGCGATGGCGACGCCGAGCACCGCCGCGATCGTCAGCAAGTCGGCCGACAGCGCCGCAGCAACCGCTTGCGTGCGTGTATGAAAGGCGGGCGCCGCGACCCGCAGCGCGGTGTCGGCAACGATCGAAATGAGCGTTCCCCAGACAAAGCAGGTCAGTCCCTGGCGACCGACGGTAACCACTGGCGGTAGCGCCGCGGCCAGCCGGTCGATCCACCCGAGCCGGCTCATCTGCGCGACCAGCCAGGCGATCGCGACGAAGCTGACGACTCTCAGGGAACTCAGGTGCTGTTTTAGATAGCCGGGTTCCGGCTGGTTTTCAACCATCAACTTGTAAGCGGCGAAAGCCAGCGCCACGGCGAGCGCAATCCAGGTCAGCCGTAGTCCGGCGCGCGAAGTCTGGAACACGGCGGACACCGGATGCAGCCGGCACAGCATGCCAAGCATAAACATCAACTGCCACGCGAACGGATCGAATGACCAGCCGATAGGGTCGGCGCTCGGCAGCAGATGCGCGAGCGAGGGTGCGCACAGCCACAACGCCAGGCTCGCCAGCAGGGCGGTGGCCGGCCGGCGACGAACCACCGGCGCCACCAGCGGCACGCACAGCGCGAACCCGATATACATCGGCAGCACTGCAGCCAGATCAGGCTGGCGCCGTAGCGTGGCGATATCGAGTAGCGTCTGGAACGGCCGGACCAAAAACCGTGGCGCATCGGTGTAGGTCAGTATGGCGGTGTGGATGTGCAGCGCGAGCATCGCCAGGCCGCAAAGCAGCATCAGAGCGGCCGTCAGGAGATAGCCACGATAAATTTCCCAGCTGCGTTTAAGGAAGCGGCGATGCGCGTGCGCTGCGCCACCGCTCGCTGTCATCGCGCAATATGCAGCGGCGCTCGCATAGCCGCCGAGAAAGACGAAGACCTCGGCCGCGTCGCAAAATGCATAGGTATGCAGTGTCAGATGCGAGAGCGCGCTCTGGGAGACGTGGTCGAGTGTAATCACGATCAGCGCCAGGCCGCGCAGGAAATCGACGCTCGTTGAACGAGCGGGATCTCGACTCATGGTGAAACTCCGCTTGATGCTGTGTGGACGTGACGGTTGAGGCTGCGGAGATTGCGCCGGGCCGGCCGGGCAGCCGCCAAGGGTGTTCACGAATCGGCTTCGTGTCGGGCTTTGTCGTTTCCGAACCCTATCTCACCGCCTGAGCCGCGTCAGTCGGCGCAGTCCTCTTTGGTCGCGCAGGGCTCATAGGCTTCGGGCCTGAAGGCTTGCCACTCGGGAATCACAGGCGCCCAATCGTCGAGGGCGGAAAAGTCTTCGATGTGTGTGGATTCGTTCATGATGATTTTCCAGTGGGGGATCGGGTTCCAACCGCGGGTATTAGGGGCGGCCAAAGTCGATCTGACAGCGCTGAAAACAACTCTAGCCCTCCCGCGTCTAAGTGAAAACCCTAATAAAGACAAAACGCTGTTCCAACCCACGCAAGAATGGCCATCCGGACGCACGTTCTCCGTTAGTGACTCGCCGACCGACTCGAACGGATGAATGTCCGTTGCAGCCTTAAGCTGCCGTTGAGGTGGGTGCTTGGATCAGTGTCCGGAACGGGTCCTTCCGGGCCCGAGACGATCTTTCTCGCGGATCAGGTCGAACAGTTGGTCACGGTGCTGGATTTGATCCGTGCCAGGGCCGCCGCTTAGAACCCCTTGTCTCTGTGCAACCCTGTTCATGCCGACGGAGCAGGCGCCCTGGAGGATTGGATAATGACCGCTGGAGGCTCAAAAAGGGACGCAGCGAAGAGGGAGGATCGAAAGACCGCGTCGGGGTCGGTCACCGCCAGTCGTCGACCGGCAGCACACGACCGACACATATCCACGAACGGAGTGCCCGCGCAAAACGCGACGAGTTTTTGCGACCGCAGATCAAGCGCGTCTGGCAGGACAACATGCGGGTCTACGGCGCGGACAAAGTCTGGAAGCAGATAAACCGGGAAGGTGTCGCAGTGGCACGTTGCACCGTCGAGCGGCTGATGAAGCAACAGGGTTTGCGCGGAGTCCTTCGCGGCAAGCGAGTACGCACGACCATCCCCGAAGTATCAGCCCCACGCCCGCTGGACCGGGTCAACCGTCAGTTCAAGGCTGACCGGCCGAACCAGCTCTGGGTTTCGGAATTCACGTACGGTACGCCCAGCCAGCGTAGCCCGCCCGTACGGGGGTGAAGCTGCTTGAGCATGTTTGGAATGCAGGAGTCCGGAGGAGTTGAAGTTGCAGTACCGGGGCATGCCCTTCCTCTGCTGCGAGAGGAAGTGAGCCGAAGCGGCGGTGACTTGCCGACACTGCAAGGTGACGAAGTCCGTGGGAAATGGAGCTTGAGGCGAAGCGTTGTGCTGCTGCAACCTTGAGGGCGTTGGGATATCCGAGTCGCGGGACGCTCGCCGCCTGGATCGAAGAGCTGCATCCCGAAATCGGAAAACGCATTGTCGGCAGAGCAACTGGCAGCGTTCCGAAATCGCCGGAGGTAAAGCAGGCGGCAGTCATCGAACTGTGCACCAGAGAGGAAAGCGCGAGCCTGATTGCCCAGAAAGCAGGCGTGAGCAGGCCGACGCTTTACAATTGGAAGAACCAGCTACTCGGTCGTGAAGCCCCAGCATCCATGAAACGCCAGAAGAAGCCAGCACCGGACCGTGAGCGTGCGAAACTGGAACAGCAGGTCGAATCGCTTCGACGCGACGTCCGGCAACTGCAGCTCGAGCACGACATCCTGAAGAAGGCGAACGAACTGATAAAAAAAGGAATGGGCATCGCCCCGCAACTCCTGAGCAACCGGGAGAAAACGATGCTCGTTGATGCCCTGAAACAAACCTACACGTTGCCAGAGCTGTTAGCCGTATTGGGGCTTGCTCGTAGCTCCTACTTCTATCACCGTGCACGTCTGCTCGTGGCTGATAAGTATGCTGGCGCGCGTCGCGTCATCGCAGACATCTTCGAACTCAATCACCGTTGTTATGGCTATCGTCGGATGCGCGCGGCTCTGGGCAGGCAGCAGGTCTTTATCTCGGAGAAGGTGGTGCGACGTTTGATGAGGCAGGAAGGGCTGGCCGCTGCCACGACCAGACGACGTCGCTACCGCTCCTACGGCGGAGAAATAGGCCCCGCGCCGGAGAACCTCATCAATCGTGACTTCCGTGCAGTAGCCCCCAAATGAAAAGTGGCTCACCGACATTACCGAATTCCAGATCCCAGCCGGCAAGGTATATCTGTCGCCGTTGAGCGACTGCTTCGATGGTCTTGTGGTGAGCTGGACAATCGGCACGCGGCCGGATGCCGAACTTGTGAATACCATGCTCGATGCGGGCATCGAGACGGTAGCCAGCAATGCGGCGGATTGCTGGCCTGCTGCCGAAGCGATGCCGGTCGGAAGAAGGATCAGCGTTACCAAGATCGGCTTTGACGCTTTGACGATTGCGTCGTCGCGTGCAGAAAGCTGGAGCCAGCTAGCCGGTGGGAGGAAGGTTACCTTTAGAGCAGGCGGCAAGCCGAGGGCCTCGTGGGCCAGGAAGGTCAAGGGTTTATTTGTGGCCAGCATTGAGGGCATAGGAAGGAAACGGCCTAGCTCTAGACTAGCGTTTGCAGGCAATACAGTGCGTCGCTTACGGCGACGCAAGCCGCAGCTACACGTCATCTGATCGTCGACGGCGGCCGGATGGGGGGCGTGGGTGCGCTTCGAATAGCGCGGGCAATGCGACGTCGGGCTCCGAAGAGGTGGCGCGGTTCAAGACGGCCTGAGTGCTATAAGCGACCGAGCCGGATCGTGTGTCAAGCGATCGGCTCGGTCGTCATTGCACGTGTGAGTCCGTGCATCGGCCGGCGCATCGCGACATCGAACGGATTGACCTGCGGACCGATGAGGTCCGCCTGTCGTTTCAGCAACTCGACGACCATCGGCAAGCGGTCTTCGCCCAGGCGCGCGGACAACGTGCCGACGCTCAGCGCGGCCACCGCGCAACCGGTTCTGTCGATGATCGGCACGGCGACGCCCGCCATTCCCTCCAGTACGCCGCTGTTGCGTCCGGCGTAGCCGAGCAGCCTGACGCGCTCGATCTCCGTGCGCAAATAGACTTCGTCGAGCACGCCGTAGCTGCGTAGCCTCGGAACATTGAAGCGGATAATCTCTTCGCGCTCCGCTTCAGGCAGGAACGCCAGAATCGCAAGACTGCCCTGTCCGACGCCCAGCGCGACGCGCCCGCCGATATCGCCTGTGAACGAGCGAATCGGAAAAGGCCCCTCGCACATGTCGAGACACACGGCGTCGAAACTGCTTTTGACGAGCAGAAAGATCGTATCGCCAAGACTCGCGCATAGCCTCAGCAGCGCGGGCCGGCAAAGCGCGCGCATCCCGCTCGGATTGCCCGCCTGTGCAGCCAGTGCGAAAAAGTCGACGCTGAGCCGGTACAGCTTTGTGTTCTGCTCCTGCTCGACTACACCTTCCGCGATCAGCGCATGCAGGATGCGATGCACGGTGGCCTGCGTAAGTCCGACGGCTTTGGCGATGCGCGTCACACGGCCGCCTTCGGGTTGAATCTCGCCCAACGCGCGGAGGACGGCGAACGCGCGTTGCAGCATGCCGGCGCCAGGTGCGTCGGGCGGCGCGGCATCGGTCTCCTTCGAAGCTTTCATGTTCAATCTCTTCTGCGATTCCATTGAACGGAATACTAGACGATATTCATACGCGGATGCAGGCAACCCGCAAATATTCTGCTGAGATCCTCGCTAGCGAGCTTTCCCGTTTTTGCGCTGACAACGTCGGATGGAACGTTTAGCGTTTAGCTATTGACAAATATTTCATTCAATAGAAGAAATAGTATATTTATATCGTTCAATGGAATTTATCGTTGACGCCTAGGAATTTGGCCAGCTAGAGTCGGTTCAACAGACGCCCCAGTCGATTCAGCCGGTGCCCGCACCGAAAGGCCAGACCATGTCGTTCCTCACATTGACTGACGTTTCGAAGTCGTTCGGCGATCTGCATGCTGTTGCCGGCATCAACCTGTCGGTGGAAAAGGGCGAGTTCGTCTCGCTGCTCGGCCCGTCGGGTTGCGGCAAGACGACGACGCTGCAGATGATCGCGGGCTTCATCGAAACGACGCGCGGCCGCATCACGCTCGACGGCCGCGACATGACGCACATGAAGCCGAACAAGCGCGGCCTCGGCATCGTCTTCCAGAGCTACGCGCTCTTTCCCCACATGAGCGTCGCGGAGAACGTCAGCTTTGGGCTGGAGATGCGCGGCGTCGACAAGACCGCGCGCAATGATCGCGTGCGTGAAGCGCTTGCGCTCGTGCGGCTCGATTCGCTCGCGCATCGTTTTCCACGTGAGCTGTCGGGCGGTCAGCGGCAACGCGTCGCGATTGCGCGCGCGATCGTGATCGCACCGCCCGTGCTGCTGCTCGATGAGCCGATGTCAAATCTCGACGCGAAGCTCAGGGAAGACATGCAGTTCGAACTGCGCGCGATCCAGCGCAAGACGGGCACGACGACGATCATGGTCACGCACGACCAGTCCGAAGCACTATCGATCAGCGATCGCGTCGTGGTAATGGAAGCCGGGCGCATTACGCAGATCGACACGCCTTATCGCGCCTACGAGCGGCCCGAAAACCGGTTCGTTTCGCAGTTTATCGGCAAGGCGAACATGCTGGCGGGCACGGTCGTTTCCCGCGATGGCGACGCGATCCACATTGACCTCGGTCACGATCTCGCGGAGACGGGCAGCGTCGCGCAGTGGTCGGCGCATGGCCATGCGATCGGCGTCGGCGATGCCGTCACGCTGTGCATACGCCCGGAAAAGCTGCGCCTCTGCTCGCCCGACACAGGACGTCTTTCGGGCAACGTGACGTGCCGCTTTTTTCTCGGCAGCCAGTGGCTTTACCGGCTCGACAGCCGGGTCGGCGAGATGCTCGTGTGCTGCCAGAACGAGGGCAACGAACCGTTTGCGGAAGGCGCGAAGGTCGGCATCGACTGGCATAGCAATTCGATGCGCCTGATCGGCCGGGAGCGCGCGCATGGATAGCACGCTGCCCGTGACGCAAGGCGCGAGCAGCCGCGCAGCGCGCGCGCCGTGGCGCGCGTTCGTGCCCCTCTGGCTGATGAGCGCGCCCGCGCTACTGCTGTTCGCGACGCTCGTCCTCGTGCCGCTCGCGATGACGTTCGCGCTGACCTTTTATCGCTTCGATCCCGCGAGCGGACCGATTGCCGGGTTCGACTTTCGCAACTACGTCGAGGTGCTCGGCTCGGCGTACTTTCACACGATTTTTCTGCGCACCTTCGGCATCGCGTTGCTGACAACCGTACTGTGCGTCGCGATCGGCACGCCCGAAGCGTACGTGCTGTCGCGCATGCGCGACCCGTGGCGCTCGATCTTTCTGCTGGTGATACTCGCGCCGCTGCTGGTATCGGTCGTCGTGCGCGCGTTCGGCTGGAGCATGCTGCTCAACACGAACGGCCTCGTGAACCAGGCGTTCGCTTTGTTCGGGCTCGGGCCGTACAAGCTCGAATACACGACGTTCGCCATCGTCATCGCGCTCGTGCACGTGATGTTGCCGTTCATGGTGATTCCCGTTTGGACCGCGCTGCAGCGGCTCGATCCGCAGACGGAGAGTGCGGCGCTTTCGCTGATGGCATCGCCGGCGACGACGTTGCGCCGCATCGTCTTGCCGCAGCTCGTGCCCGGCATCCTGTCCGGCAGCCTGATGGTGTTCGGCTTGTCGTCGAGCGCGTTTGCGATTCCGGGCCTGCTCGGCGGACGCCGCCTGAAGGTGGCCGCCACGGCCGTCTACGACCAGTTCCTGAGCTCGATGAACTGGCCGCTGGGCGCGACGATCGCGGTGCTGCTGCTGATCGCGAATCTCGTCGTGATGCTCACCTACTACCGCGTGCTTGAGCGGCGCTACGCGCGCAGCATGAGCTGACACGAATCCGACAAGCTAACCATCATGCGCAAGAACGGTCCTATCGCACTCGCGTTCCATACGCTCGTGATTCTCTTCGTGCTCGCGCCTCTGGCGATCGTCGTGCTGGTCGCCTTTACACCCGACGAAACGCTTACGCTGCCGACGCACGGTTTGTCGCTGCGCTGGTTTCGGGCGATTCTCGACTACCCCGATTTCATCACTGCGTTCTTCAACAGCATGAAGCTGGCGTTCGCGTCGGCGACGCTGTCGCTCGTCATCGCGCTGCCGGCGGGACTCGCGATCGGCCGCGCGCGTTTTCCGGGACGCAACTTCCTGAACGCGCTGCTGTTGTCACCGCTGGTGATTCCGGGGCTCGTGCTCGGCATTGCGATGCTGCGCTTTTTCGCGCTGATTGGCGCAACGGGATCGTTCGCCTGGCTGATTCTTGCGCACATGATCGTGATCACACCGTTCGTGATGCGCCTCGTGGTGGCATCGGTGTGCGGCATGGATCGCAGCATCGAGCATGCGGCATCGTCGCTGGGCGCGGATGCGTGGACCACGTTTCGCCGCATCACGCTGCCGATGATCGTGCCCGGCATCACGGGCGGCTGGCTGCTGGCGTTCATCAACAGCTTCGATGAATTGACGATGTCGGTCTTTATCACGTCGCCGCAGACCGTCACGTTGCCAGTGCGCATGTACATGTACGCGACGGAATCGATCGACCCGATGATGGCCTCTGTGTCGGCGCTTGTCATCTTCATCACGGCGGGCGCGATGTTGCTGCTCGACCGCGTCTACGGTCTCAACCGCATTCTGATCGGCCAGCACTGATGGCCTCTTCTGCACTCGCTCATATGACCAGTCCCAACAGCCAGCTGCTACGCGTGGCGGAGACCGAACGCGCGCCGTTGTCCTTTTTCATCGATGGCGTGGAAGTCGGCGCGCTAACGGGCGATACCGTGCTGACGGCCCTGCTCACGCAGCAGCGTCACGTACGTCACAGCGAGTTCAGCGGCGAGCCGCGCGCGGGCTTTTGCCTGATCGGCGCTTGCCAGGATTGCTGGGTGCGCTGCGAAGACGGTGCGCGCATCCGCGCCTGTTCGACGCTCGTTCGACCGGGCATGCGCGTCGTGACGAATGGCGCAGCATCCATCGAAGGGCGCACGCAATGAAGGGCGAACAGCAGGTGGTGATCGTCGGCGCGGGACCTGCCGGGATACGCGCCGCGCAAACGCTCGTGGCGGCGGGCATCAAGCCCGTCGTGCTCGACGAGAACGCGCGCTGGGGTGGACAGATCTATCGTCAGCCGCCCGTCGATTCAGGGTTCCGGCGCACCAAGGCGGCGCTCTACGGTTTCGAGTCCAGCAAGGCCGATGCCGTGCATCAGGCGATGCGCGAGATTCTTCCGCGCATCGACTACCGTCCCGAAACGCTCGCATGGGCATGCGAGCCGCGCCGCCTCGATACGCTGTGCAATGGCCGCGAAACCAGTGTGCCATTCAGGCATCTGATCATCGCGAGTGGCGCGACAGATCGCGTGCTGCCGATCCCCGGCTGGACCTTGCCGGGCGTCTACACGCTTGGCGGCGCGCAGATTGCGCTGAAGGCGCAAGGGTGCGCGATCGGGCGGCGCGTCGTGCTGGCGGGAACGGGCCCGCTGCTGTATCTGGTCGCGTATCAATACGTGAAGGCGGGCGCGCGGATCGAAGCGGTGCTCGACACGAGCGGCTTCTCGAAGCAGGTTGCCGCGACGCCGAAGCTCTTGAGCCAGCCCTCGACGTTCGCAAAGGGCGTCTACTACGTTGCGTGGCTGAAGGCGCGCGGCGTGAAAGTGGTGCGCGACGTGACGCTCGTCGGCATCGATGGCGATCAGGGCGTGACGGGCATTCGCTTTCGCGTATCGCAAGCAGACGAGGTGACGGCTCGGATCGACTCGATCGCTTGCGATGCCGTCGGCCTGGGTTTCGGTCTGCGGCCGGAAACGCAACTGGCCGATCTTGCCGGTTGCCGCTTTCGCTTCGATGAATTGAACCGTTGCTGGCTGCCCGAGCGCGACGACGCAGGGCGCAGTTCGGTGCAAGGCATCTATCTGGCGGGCGACGGCGCGGGTATCGCAGGCGCGGACGCGGCGGAACTCGCGGGCCGCCGCGCGGCGCTCGCGCTGCTCGACGATCTGGGCATTGCGCATTCGCAGCGACCGGGCGGCATGGATGCAGCGACACTCGAACGACGCCTCAAGCGTATCGCCGTCTTCCGGAAAGGAATCGAAGCGGCCTTCGCGCCGCCGCAGCAGCCCGCGAAACAATGGCCCGACGAACTGACGGTTTGCCGCTGCGAAGAGATCAATGCGGGCATGCTGCGCCGTTGCATCCGTTCCGGCGAGGCGCGCGAGATCAACCGCCTCAAGGCGCTGACCCGCGTCGGCATGGGACGTTGCCAGGGCCGCATGTGTGGCGAGGCGGCCATCGCGCTGCTGAGTGACGAAACGGGATGCTCGCCCGAACGCGCCGGCCGTCTGCGCAGCCAGGCGCCCATCAAGCCGATTCCCATTTCACCCATGCTGTTCGACGACGGCGTTGCGGCGATTCCCGAGGAGGCGCGCGATGAGTGATGCCGTGCACTATCAGGTCGTCATTGCGGGCGGTGGCCTCGTCGGATCGTCGGCAGCGCTCGCGCTTGCGCGGCGCGGCGTGCGCGTCGGCCTGTTCGAGCGGCGCTACTGCGGCGCGCAGGCGAGCGGCGTCAATTATGGCGGCGTGCGATGCCAGGGCAGGCCAGCCGAACAACTGCCGCTTGCGATGCGCGCTCGGCGTATCTGGGACCGCTTGCCTGAACTGATCGGCATCGGTGGAGAACTCGTCGTATCGGGGCATCTGCGTCTCGCGCGTCGCGAAAGCGATTTTGCCGTGCTCGAAACATGGGCCGCGATGGCCCGCGAGCACGGGCTCGCGACCGAACTGATGAGCGGCGCGGCATTTCGCAAGCGCTTTCCGTGGCTCGGCGAGGCGGCGTTGGGCGGATCGTTGTGCATGAGCGACGGGCACGCGAATCCGCGCCTCGTGTCGCCCGCCTTCGCGCGCGCGGCGCAACGCGCGGGCGCGGTGGTGCGCGAGCAAACCGCGCTGACTGACATCGCGCACGACGGCACGCGCTTCCAGATTCGCGCCGGCGACGAGCACATTACGGCCGACTGGCTGATCAACAGCGCCGGCGCGTGGGCGAATACCGTCGCCGGCTTCTTCGGCGAGTCCGTGCCGATGCATCCGATTTACCCGAACATGTGGGTGACGGAACCGCTGCCGCGTTTCATCACGCACAACCTCGGGGTGGTGGGCGGCGGCGTCTACGCGCGACAGGTCGAGCGTGGCAACTGCGTCATCGGCGGCGGGCGCGGGCATGGCGACGGCGAGTATGCGCAACCCTCGACGCAAACCACGCGCGCAGTGATGCGCGACGCCTGCGCGTTGCTGCCCGCGTTGCGCGACGCGTTGCTGATCCGCACATGGAGCGGCGTCGAAGGCGAGACGCCCGACAGCAACCCGGTGATCGGCGCAAGCCAGAAAGTGCCGCGTCTGCTGCACGCATTCGGTTTTTCGGGCGGCGGCTTTCTGCTCGCGCCCGGTGTCGGCGAGGTGTTGGCGGACCTGGTCATCGACGGCGAGACTGCGACGCCGCTCGATGCGTTTGCGAGTGGCCGTTTCGACCGAAGCGCCATCCCCGCTGTCCTTTAGTGATCTCAAGGAGACCCACGATGAAGCTGTCAAGCACGGTCGCGGCGCTGGCCGCCGTGTTCGCGATCGGCACCGCCGCGCCGGCCTGGTCGCAAACCAAAACGATCTACATCGGCATGAACGGCGGCCCGATGGAAAAGGCGTACACGAGCCAGGTGCTGCCCGACTTCGAGAAAGCGAATAACGTCAAGGTCGTCGTCGTGCCGGGCACGTCATCGGATGTGCTGGCCAAGTTGATGGCCAACCGGAACAATCCGCAGACCCATGTCGTGTTTCTCGATGACGGCGTGATGGCGCGCGCCGTCAGCATGGGCGTGTGTCAGAAACTCGACGACTCGCCAGTGCTGAAAGAACTGTATCCGTTCGCGCGCATGAAGGACGATATCGGCGCGGGCGTGCAGCTGGGCATGACCGGAATCGGCTACAACACGAAGCTGTTTGCGGAGAAAGGCTGGGCACCGCCGACTTCGTGGATGGACTTCGCCAATCCGAAGTACAAGGGCAAGGTGGTGTTTCAATCCGCGTCGAGCAGTACGTTCGGCCTGCACGGGTTTCTCGCGATCAACCGGCTGATGGGCGGCAGCGACCAGAACGTCGAACCGGGATTCAGCAAATGGTCGAGTACTGTCGGGCCGAATGTCGTCGAATACATTTCGAATTCGGCCAAGCTCTCAGAGATGGTGCAGACGGGTGAAGCCGGCATCTTCCCGTTGACGCCAACGGCTGTCGGCGATCTGCAGGACAAGGGCATTCCTGTCGCTTATGCGAATCCGAAAGAGGGCGCCGTGTTGCTGCTGGTCGATCTGTGCGTCGTAAAGAACAATTCGGATCCGCAACTCGCCCAAAAACTCGTGCAGTTCCTGTTGTCCGCGCCGGCGCAATCGAAGGCGGCTGCTGCCGGCAAGCAGATTCCGACCAACCAGCACGCCACAATGACGCCCGGTATGCAAAAGAGTCTCGGCAATGTAGACGACCTGGTGAAGAAGGTGACGGTCGTCGATTGGGATTCGATCAATGCACATCGCGCGCAATGGGATCAACGCTGGAACCGGCAGATCGAGCAGTGATGCACTAGATCCTTGTTAGAGACTAAGCAGAAACGATCCTTCGCCACGGATTCCAGGCGTGTCACTTACATGTGGCAGCTTTGGAATCAAAGCGTTTTGGGTTCGATAGTTCTGGCGATAGTCACATGATTTCC
>NZ_JARESU010000105.1:0-30231 GCF_046027075.1 Paraburkholderia sp. RL18-085-BIA-A
CATCAAGTCTGGGGGCGAGTGGATTGGCTCCGTCGACCTGGAGAATATCGCCATGGCTCACCCTGCGGTATTCATGGCAGCGTGCATCGCTGCCCGCCATCCGAAGTGGGATGAGCGGCCGCTGCTCGTAGTGGTCAGGAAAACAGGAACCGAGCTTTCGCGCGAGCAGTTGCTTGGCTTCTACGAAGGGAAGATTGCGAAGTGGTGGACGCCGGACGATGTGGTCTTCGTCGACGAGATCCCGCTGGGTGCAACAGGGAAGATTCTGAAAAATCAGTTGCGAGAGCACTTCGGCGACTTCCTGATGCAGCCAGCGGAACGCCAACGCATTGCCTGACCCGGCGCGCCATGGCCCTCGCCACGCCCGATGGCTCCGGCACCTCAATGAGTCATCCGATCGGGGGCCACGGGCGCGCAAATTACCGTCAAGGCAGTGCATGAGTTGCATCGCGTCCAGCGTCGGTATGCGCTGGTCACGTGTGCATTGGAGGCGGCGAGGGAATGCGGCCGTCTTCGCGCGAACCTGATTGGCTGAGTTACAGCCTTGGCGGCCGCCATCGGCCCGGCGTCCAATGAGCGATGTCTGGCTGCGCCTTATGCGCATCTGAAGACGTCGTCACGCTCATTCCCCCATCACTTATGCAATCCATATCCGACAGAAGGCCTCCACTGAGCCCCGCGCAAGCACTGCCTTTGTTGGGGGTTCTGGGCATTCTGGTATCCCTGTGGTCTGACATCCTGCTGCCTACCCTCACGGCGATTCAGCTGGATTTGCACATATCGGCTACCTCCGTGCAGCAAACGGTGTCGCTCTTTTTTGTAGCGAATGCCTTTATGTGCCTGTGGCATGGCGTCATTTCGGATGCCTACGGGAGGCGAAGGCCTCTGCGGTTCGTGTTGGTGGTGCTGCTGCTGTCTTCCTTACTGTGTTTAAAAGTGACGCGCATTGAGGAACTCTGGGTGTTGCGAACCGCGCAAGGCCTGGCAGCCGGCATCGGAACGATTCTGTGCCGTGCCATCATTCGCGACATGTATTCAGGCGCCGACGCACAAAAAATGATTGCGCGTACCAGCATTGTCCAGTGCCTGGGGCTCACCTTAGTACCCATGCTAGGCGGATGGCTGACGTTCGTATGGGGGTGGCGCGCCGTGTTTGCCTTCCTTTCCGTGGTGGCGGTGCTGATGTTGATCGTCTACAGCCGGCTGTTGCCGGAAACCCTGCCGCCTATCCGCCGTCAGCCTATGCGAGTGGGCACTCTGTGGCACACCTACCGCATTGTGCTGGGCTCGGCCTGGTTTATGCGCCTGACCGTGGCCCATGTCTGCAACTGGATGGCGATGTTCCTATATGTCGCCGCCGCTCCAAAGTACGTAATCCATCTTTTGGGGCGCCCTGCGACCGAGATCTACGTGGTATATGTGCCAATGGTGCTGGGGCTGATTGCGGGCCTGGTATGTCTGCCACCCCTGCTTCAGCGATGGGGCACGCAGCGCACGGTGCGCCTGGCCTACCTGGGCTTTCTGGGTGTCAATCTTCTTAATGTGGCATTGGCCCTGTTGGTGGCACCGGGGCTGATTCACCTGGTGCCGTTGGGTGCTTATGCGTTTATGGTGGCCCTGTCTCTGCCGCTGCTCATTGGCCATGCGCTGCAACCGTTTCCTGAGAACGCGGGTTTAGCCGCGTCCTGCCAGATGCTTTTGCAATACACAGGCATGGCCCTGGTAGCCGGCGTGCTGGCCCCGCTGCTTTGGAACTCGTTCTGGCTCATGGCCCTGGGCTGTGCGGCGCTTACGCTGGCGAGTGCAGCGTTGTTGCTTTGGCAAGGCCAAGCCACTCGTCGGGCAAATCGATTGCCCGTGGCCTGAATCGGCGGCCGGCTTCTTCGCTTCTTCACGGTTCAGTTCAGTTTTACCGTCGGCCGCACCCGTTCGCGCAGCCATTGGCTTGCCGAATGCATCATCATGCGCCTGATACCCGTGAGCCCTATGATATGGCGGCGATAAAGATGCTTGTAGCACGACGCAGCGAACCATCCGCCGATGAACAATGGACGGCGCAACAGTTCACTCATCAGCGCGCCCGCAGCACCCGCGTGTCCGAATGAAATGAGCGTACCCTGATCCCGATACGAAAAGAGCGGAACGGGACGGTGCTTCAGGCGCCTCGTGATGGCGTCGTTCAAATACACCGCCTGCTGCCAGGCGGCCTGAGCCCGTGGCGGCACGAGGGCGTCGTCTCCACGTGCGGAGCACGCGGCACAATCGCCCATCGCGTAGATTCCGGATGCCGGATCGACCTGCAGCATGCGATCGACGGCCACCTGTCCGAGGCGATTCAACGTCAGTTCCCCCAGCGTTTTCAAAACCGGTGGTCCTTCGACGCCAGCGGCCCATATCGTGATGTCGCTGCTCAACGCGTGATCGTCGCCAACGATAACCGATTCCGCATGGACGGAACGGACCCGCGTTTCGGTCAGCACCTCGACGCCCAAGCTCGTCAGTACATCGCGAGCACGCGACGAAATCTGCTCCGGCAATGCAGGCAACACGCGCTTTGCGCCTTCCAGCAAACGGATGCGAATGTCCCGTGCCGGATCGAGCGAGGGCAGGTGATAGTCGCGCAGCATCTCCGCCAGGCTGCGCAGCGAAGCTGCCAGCTCGACGCCGGTCGCACCGGCACCAATCACCGTGACGCACACCGGCGCCTTGACGGGTTGCGGAAACGACTGCTGTGCATGGCCGGCACGCAGGAGGCACGACAGGAGCCGTCTACGGAAGGACTCGGCCTGTTCTACCGTCTCAAGTGTCAGTGCGTACTCCTGAGCACCTTGGACCGAAAAAAAGTTCGTGACGCTGCCAAGCGCCAGCACCAAGGAATCGTAGGGAATCGATCGGCGGTGCAGCAGGATCTTGCCATCCGCGTCGTAAGTTTCATCCACAACGATCTGGCGCCGCTCGCGATCGATTCCTTGCAGTCCGCCGCGCTCGAAGCGATAGTGATTCCACTTTGCATGAGCCGCATATTCAATCTGATGACTCGATGCGTCGATCTGGCCCGCCGCAACTTCATGCAACAAGGGCTTCCAGAAGTGAGCCGGATTCCGGTCGACGAGTATTACATCGGCGCGGCGTTCTCTGCCCACGCCATTGCCGAGCCGTGTGGCAAGCTCGAGTCCGGCCGCGCCTCCGCCAACGATGACGATGCGATGAGGCGTTTCGGCGGTCTGCCTATTGCGATGGTTGGCCATGTTTCTTCTCCCTTGAACGCCTGCAAGTGGTACCAAAGTCTACGGGGATGCGTGACGCAGCGCTTCCTTCAGATGAACGCAATGCGCGATGCCGAATGCCCGCGCCTCCTCCAGGTCGTGCTCGCTGCTGCCGAGCGCCATGACGCGATGGGGTGACGTCTCGAGCGTGTGAACCGCAACTGCCAGGCGATCCGTGCGCGATTGCGACGAAAGGATCGCGGAAAACCAGGTGATGCCGTCCTGTCCCAGCGCGGCGTTAATAGCGCTGTTCAGAGTCTCTGCGTTCAGATCGCTCATCAGCAGCAGCGGATATCCGTCGTCCTGGATGCGCTGAAGCAGGCGTTTGAGCGCGTCACCCTGTTTGCTCCTGTCTTCGGAATCGTGCCTGTCGTCGAACGCTGACCAGACGTGATCCATGTTTGCAACGATTGCATCGATTGCCATTGCGAGTCTCCCTGTTATGCGAATGTGTGCTGTCCATGCGCCGTGGGATGCAGAAAGGTTGTCCTTGACGACGCGCTGGATACGAATATAAGGTCCTCACATTATTCGCGCTATTGAGTATTTATGTTCAAAACATAAGGTTTTACTAATGTTAAAAACTACCACCTTTCGTCAGCTGAAAACGCTGCAGACTGTGGCGCGCGTGGGAAGCGTCTCCGGCGCGGCGGTGGAACTCCATCTCACGCAGCCGGCGGTGTCGCTGCAGATTTCGCAGTTGGGGCAGGCTGCGGGCACGCCGCTGCTGCGCAGGGCCGGGCGCGAAGTGAAACTCACCGCCGCTGGCGAGATCATGGTGCGCTATGCAAACGAAATCCTCAGTCTGTGGAACGAAGCTGGCGAGGAGGTCGCAGCGCTGCGTGGAGAACTGGGCGGAACTTTGCGAATTGGGGCCATTACCACGGCGGAATATCTCGTGCCGCCACTGCTCGTACAGTTCACGAAGGCCCGGCCCGGCGTGAAATTGCAGTTCCGCATCGGCAATCGCGACGAGATCGTGCGCATGCTGGCAACAAATGAAATTGATCTTGCAATCATGGGCCGTCAGCCACGCGAATTGCGCACGCACGCAACGGCATTCGCCAAGCATCCGATGGCGTTCGTTGCGTCGCCGTCGCATCCGCTGATGAGCGCAAGGACGGTGCAACTGGTCGATCTTGAATCGGCCAATCTGCTCGTCAGGGAGCGGGGTTCAGGGACCCGGGTTGCTGTCGAGGCCCTTTTCAAGGCAGAGGGATTGAAGCTGCATGCAGCGTCTGAGCTTTCCAGCAACGAGGCGATCAAGCAACTTGTCGAAGCTGGGCTCGGGGTCGCGTTCCTGTCGTTGTATGCTTGCGCGCTGGAATTCCAGGCGGGTCTTCTGGCGCTGTTGCCGGTGCCAGCTACACCGATAGAGCGTGCATGGCATGTCGTCCACGTGTCGGACAGGCGCCTGCCGCACGTGGCGACAGCGTTTCGCGACTTTTTGATCGAATCCGCGTCCTCTTCGGTCGACAACGGCGCTCACCTGTCTGCCGTGCAGAGGCGCGCTGGCAGGAAAGTCGCGAAAGCATAGCGACGAGGCACCGACTCCGACGCAAGGTGCCAGCATGTGCCGGCACCTCAGCTTGAGTATTGACATCCATGCGAGCAGGACTGTGACTTCGGGCACGCCGGCCTCAACCCGCAAGCCGCGGTCAATACGGTGACGCCAGTCGTCGTCCCGATCGACCACACCAGGCCACGGTGCGAATCTGCGATCACTGGCAGGTAGCGCATCACCAGGGTCGTAGTGCCATACATCGTGCTCGCGAGCAGACGCAGATAAAGTCCGGCGGCACCTGCGCGCGATCGGCCGGGGCTGCCACTGCGCTGACACTTTCACGTGCACTTCCGGCGAAGCAAAAAGATTATCAATTCGCAAAAGTGCGCGTGAGTACGCAAACCGTGACGGTATCCCTGTGATTTCTGTACAGATTCCATCGGGCATCCGGCAGGTTTCGGAGGCGGATCTGCCGCCTGAACGTCCAACCGACGACGCATGTGAACGGCGGTTTGTGGCCGGGTACTGTCTTATGCGATGGGCATATGCAACTCGAACCTCGTGAGCAGGCGATCGGCTGCACGCGACCCGTTGCTACCGGTCGACCTGGTGTTCCCTCAACGGCAATTTTAAAAGGTACAACGGCCGTTCGCGTGGTCCGATTAGCAGGGGGCTTTTTCGGACGATTCCGTCTGCCAAGCAAAATATAAGTATCTCGCGGGTCCGGACGCCAAAGTCGATGATACGAGGCGCAGAGTTCTCAAGCTGCTCGAGGATCGCATGCAAACGCTGCGTCCTTTCGCCGTTGCCAATCCCAACGAAGAGGAGTCTGCTGATCCTGAACTTGACGCAGCTGACCCATTGAAGGGATTCGGTACGCCAGAACAACGAAAACGTGTCGAGCAAGCAGCGGAAAACGCAGTCATTGCCCACTACGAGAGCAAAGGGTTTGATTGCGAACGAGTAACGCATCTTTCATGCGGATACGGTCCTGGCAGGCTGTTGAAATACACCTCACCGATGCGCGGCACGCTTTTCCAAAGAACCGCCGCGTAGGTTTGGTTCGTGTCGGATTGATGCCGAGCGTCCTTGATTCAGGTGGAACCAATGCCGTCTCCTCGCCGATTTGCGCATCTACGCCGCTTTGCCCGCAAGCGTACGCATGCGCGTGAGGTTGTAGGCCGCCTGCGTCAGGAGGAACAACTGCTCGACCCGCTCGCGGCCACGATACATCGCCTGACGAATCCGGTCGACCGTCTTGCTCCAGCCGAAGACATGCTCGATGCATTTGCGCTTGCGCTGGTTGATGGCGTAGCCGGCCCAGCGTGTCTTGCGACCGTCAATCGCCGAGCCACCTCCGCGGCCGTCGTTTTGCGCCACATGCGGCTTCACACGATTGGCGCGGCAGCTCGCCACGAAGCCCGCCGTGTCATAGTTCTTGTTGGCCCCAACAGGATCCCAATCCTCGAAACCTGGCGCCTGCGGAATTGTAAACACAGCAGGGGGCCAGGCGGGTAGGATGCGGGTTGTTGTACTGCTTGCCAGTTCACGATCCATCTCCAATTTTCGGAAGACGGACGACCTTCGCGGTTTTGTGACTTCCAGACAGGGCTACAGAGCAGACCATGGACACGATTTACTCGATTTCTGACGGTTTCCGATTCTCTCTCGTCCTCATCAAGCCGACCCATTACGACGACGACGGCTATCCGATCCAGTGGCTCCGCTCGATCATGCCTTCCAATACACTCGCCTGTATGTATGCGCTCGCTGATGACGCGCGAAAGCGAAACCTGCTGGGCCCTGGCGTCCATTTTGAGATCGAAACATGCGACGAAACCAACCAGCGTGTGTGGCCAGAGCGCATCATTCGTGACCTGAAGGCAAAGGGCGGGAGATCGATGATTGGTCTGGTCGGTGTCCAGTCGAACCAGTACCCGCGCGCACTCGACCTCGCCCGCCAGTTCCGTGCCGCAGGCTTGCCGGTTGCGATCGGTGGCTTCCACGTTTCTGGCTGCATCTCCATGCTGCCTGAGATGCCCGCTGAGCTTAAGGAAGCGCAAGCAATGGGTGTGGCGCTCTTCGCTGGGGAGGCCGAGGAACGGCGTCTTGATGAGGTCCTTCTCGACGCGTGGAATGGTGCAATGAAGCCCTTGTATAATTTCATGGACACGTTACCCTCGCTCGAAGGTGCTCCCCGGCCCTTCTTGCCGCGCAAGCATATCGAACGCACGGCAGGTACCTATACCTCGGTTGACCTCGGTCGTGGTTGCCCGTATCAGTGCTCGTTTTGTACCATCATCAACGTGCAGGGGCACAAGAGTCGCTTTCGCACCCCCGACGATCTCGAAAAGATCATCCGCGAGAACGCAACGCAGGGCATCGACCGGTTCTTCGTCACGGATGATAATTTCGCCCGCAACCACGACTGGGAAATCCTTCTCGACCGCGTCATCGAACTTCGGGAAAAGGAAGGCATTCACTGCGGCTTCACGATCCAGGTCGACACGCTCTGTCACAAGATTCCAAACTTCATCGAGAAGGCAACGCGCGCGGGTGTGCGTCGCGTGTTCATCGGGCTTGAGAATATCAATCCCGAGAATCTGATCGCGGCCAAGAAGCGGCAGAACAAGATCACCGAATACCGCGCCATGCTGCAGATGTGGCGCGCCCACGGCGCGATTACCTACGCTGGCTATATCATCGGATTCCCGGCAGACACGAAAGAATCGATCCTGCGCGACATCGAGATCATCAAGCGTGAATTGCCAATCGACATTCTCGAATTCTTCATGCTCACCCCGCTTCCGGGCTCCGAGGATCATCAGACGATGGTAAGGAACGGTGAATGGATGGACCCGGACATCAACAAATACGACACCAACCACCGGGTCACGCACCACTCGAAAATGTCGGACGCTGAATGGGAAGAAGCGTATCGGTGCGCCTGGAGCGCGTTCTACTCGTACGAGCACATCCGCACGATCGTCAAGCGGGCAGCGCAGATCCCGAACGGCCGACCGAAGACGATCATGCGCACAATCGCCTGGTTCAGTCTGATGATCGAACACGAGGGTGTGCATCCGCTCGAAGGGGGAGCCCTGCGAATGAAACACCGCCGTGACCGCCGTTGGGGGCTACCGGTCGAATCGCCGCTTCGCTTCTATCCGCGCTACTGGAGTGAGACCGCTGTCAAGGCGACAAAATATCTGCGCTTCTACCTCAGGACAGAGGCTATCCTCAGGGAAGTCATGAAGGCACCGGACCGTTACGCCTACACGGATATCGCCATCACGCCGCTGCAGGAAGAGGAGTTCGAGCAGCTTGGACTCTTTCACGCCACGAGCGGCGGCGAGGCAGCGCTGGCTGTCCACCACCGGCGTATTGCCATCCGGTCATCGGGCCAGTCTGCAGCGTGATATCGTTGACAATGTCATCCAGCTTTCCTGGGAAACTACCCATTTTCTGATCTGGCAGACTGTTGAAATAGCTCCCGCCGCCGTCATCGGAGCGGGGGCGGTAAACGTTGAAACAGAGGAACGGAAAGCACTGAGACCGAAACGATGCGCGGAGCGGATGGCTTCACCGAGGCGATGGCATCAATTCGACACGAACCAAACCTACGCGGCGGTTCTTTGGAAAAGCGTGCCGCGCATCGGTGAGGTGTATTTCAACAGCCTGCCAGGTCACCGGCAGTCGATAGCTTCAGCCACTATTGCTCGTGCGTCGAAATGCGGACGTCTCTTGTGCGTACGAATTCGACATTCGAATGGCCGCACTCGCGCACCCACCAAGGTCTGTTCATGGCCGATTGCACCCACTGAGATGCGGCATCACAAAGCTGCCCTTTGAACAGGAAGAATTTTTCGACTGGCGGCTTGCGGCCAACTTGCCTGAACGCGAACAATCGGCCAGGAAGAGTCGTTCGAGAAAGCAGTCTCGATGACCATTGTGCGTTCTACAGCGGACAGCCGGACGCGCTGGCGTCGATTGCGCTCGTAGTTGGATGGTGTGGCATTGCTCTTCCTGGTACCCGAGTTCAACCTGTTCTGCGGTGGCAGCTTGCACGCGCTTGATTCTCGCGATTCCGGATGGCACTTCAAACGCAATACGTCACGCAATTTTCGCTTGCCGCGTGCGTGTAGTGCCTGCGTAGTTCGACATCGATTTGCGTACGTAGCGCGCGAATTCCTGCGCCGCCGGATGAACCGTCGCAGGCAATCGCAGGCAGATCGCGAATGGCGGCAGCGCGGGCAAGCCAGCCGTGTGAGGCGCGAGGGTCAACAGATCGGCCGGCATCGTAGAGACGAGCCAGACCGTGATCGCGAGACCCGCGCGCACCGTTGCGGCCGTCGCCTCTATGTTGCGGCTCTCGAACACCGTGCGCCACGGGATGCCCTCGTCCGCGAGCGCGCCGAGCACCACAGAACGGAACGCACAGCGTTCGTCCACCATCGACAGCGGCAGCGGCCGCTTCTGCACAGCATCGCTGCCGCGCCCCATAACCCACACCAGCGGCTCGATGCGGACCACTTCGCCTTCGGCTTCGCTTGCCACGTATTCGACCAGCGACACGTCCACACGACCGCTGTTCACCGCTTCGCTCAACTCAGGCGACGCCGCACACACCAGCGAAATCTCCACGTGCGGATGCGCCTCGGCGAACGCCTTCATCGCAGGCGCGAGCGGTGTCACGAGGTCGTACGGCACGCCAACGCGCAGGCTGCCACGCAGTGGCTGGCCGGTCATGTCGGTCCAAATTTCGTCGTTCAGCCGCAGCAGCTGGCGCGCCTTCACGAGAAACTGCTCGCCCTGGCGCGAAAGCTCCAGCTTGCGCGGCCTGCGCACGAATAGACGGCTATCCAGCACGTCTTCGAGGCGCTTAACCTGCTGGCTCACGGCGCCTTGCGTCATGTGCAGCAGATTCGCAGCGACCGTCATGCTCCCGCTATCGGCGACGGCGACGAAGGTGCGGATCAGATCGAGGTCGAGGTTTCGGCTCATCTATGCATTACGCCACGTAATGGATCACATCAATATTATTTCCTTTCGCGATGCGTTGCCGATGCATACAGTGCAAATCTCACTCATCCAAATTTGCGCCGATGACCTCGATCCTGCCGCTTCTGCTATTCGTCGCCGTCGCTACCGTGACGCCCGGTGGCGCGACCACGCTCGCCACCGCCTCGGGCGCACGCTTCGGCTTCGTACGCTCGATTCCGTTGATACTCGGCATCGCAATGGGCCTCGCCTTGCTCTCCGCGGTCGCCGCGCTCGGGCTTAGCGGTCTGCTGCTCGCGCTGCCGTCGCTGCAAATGGCGGTGAAGGCGCTCGGCTCTGCATATCTGCTGTGGTTCGCGTGGCGCATCGCACGCAGTGGGCCGCCAAACGCGGGCAACGGCCCCGCGCGCCCGGTTACGCTCGTCAACGGTTTCCTGCTGCTCTGGCTCAACCCGAAAAGCTGGGCGATGACGGTCGGCGCGGCGGCGTCGTTCGCGCTGCTCGCGAGCAATGCGAATCGCCTGGCGATGCTGCTCAGTACAGCGTTTGGCGTGGCTGCGTGCGCGTCGCTCGCTCTGTGGTGCGCGCTCGGCGTGTTGCTCGCGCGGCTCTTACGAACGCCACGCCACTGGCGCATTCTCAATCTCGCGATGGGCGCGCTGCTCGCCGCATCCCTCATTCCGATCTGGAGATAAGTATGTCTTCCCACCCGTTTGCCGAATCGTTCGACCTTGAGGCCGCGTTCGTCGACATGTCCAACTATTGGTCGCCAAAGTCGTCGCGTAGGTCAACGATCAGTACGTGAAGGTCGCGAAAGTGCGCGGGCAGTTCGTGTGGCACAACCACGAGCACGAGGACGGTACGAGTGCCGCTCAGCAAATTCCAATCGGCCCCAGCTATCAGGTTCCCTTTGCCAGGGCGGTGAAGCAGGCGACGACGCTCCCCGTCATTGCCGTCGGCATGATCACTGAATTCGAGCAAGCCGAATCCATTCTCAGCACGGGAGACGCCGATATGGTCGCGCTCGCGCGGGCCATGCTCTTTGACCCTCGTTGGCCCTGGCACGCTGCCGCTCACTTCGGCGCTCAAGTCGGAGTGCCGAACCAGTATCTTCGCGCCCAACCCGCTCGGCTGCGAAAGCTGTTTATTTGAATCCGTTGCATCCGGTCGCAGATCTGATTCAACACGTTGCCTTCTTGACATCGTTGCTCGACCGATTCGTCAGGATGGCGCTCGCGATAACGTGAAAGAGATGATCGGCCCGTGGCGCGAATGAGGGTTGGTCGACGAGCCAGCCGAGTGCCGACATCAGGGCGAACAGGTCGACCCCATCCATATCGGCGCGCGCCGTTCCCTCGAGCTGGGCACGGAGCAGTAGTCGCGCGCCCGCTTCATGCACCGCTGTGCATGAAGCGTGAAGCGCGGAGTCCGGGTCCGCGTGGGCGCTCGCCATCAAGGCAACAACGCCGTTATAGCTGTGAACGAATGCCACCCCTTTGCGAAACCAGGACACGAGCGCTTCGTCAGGTGGATTCGACGTTTCGAGTTCGCCTGCCTTCTGCGTCAGTGCGTCCAGATTCGTACGCAGCAACGCCTCGAACAAGGCTTCTCGCGTCGGGAAATGGCGAAACAGCGTGGCCAACCCGACGTCGGCCCGGCGGGCGATATCTCGCATGGACGCATCGGCACCATGTTCGGTGACGACGTCACGCGCGACTGCAAGGAGATGGCTGTAATTTTTTCTGGCGTCGGCCCGCATGGATTTCCTTGACAAGTGGATCAGTGATCCGTATGTTTGAATCAGGATCTGGATCAGTGATCCATAAGATACAGCGCATTTGTGCAAATGGGAACAGAGACGCTGTCCGACACCACGAAAGGAGATGTCATGGGAAAGCTTGAGGGTAAGGTTGCTGTCATCACGGGTGGATCGAGCGGCATGGCGCTGGCGAGCGCCAAGCGGTTCGTTGAAGAAGGCGCCTATGTTTTCATCACGGGCCGGAGGCAGGAGGCGCTCGACGAGGCCGTCAAGCTGATTGGCCGGAACGTGACCGGCGTGCGCGGCGACGCGGCCAATCTAGACGACCTCGACCGCCTGTTCGATACAGTCAAGCGGGAAAAGGGCAAGATCGACATCCTGTTCGCGAGCGCAGGCACGGGCGAAGCCGTCCCTCTGGGCGAGATTACCGAGCAGCACTTCGATGCGACCTTCGGTCTGAATACGCGCGGAACGCTGTTTGCGGTTCAGAAGGCGTTGCCGCTGTTCAACGATGGCGGATCGATATTCATGACCGGGTCAGTTGCTTCGGTGAAAGGTTTTCCTGGTTATGGCGTGTATTCGGCTAGCAAGGCGGCGTTGCGCTCATTCGCACGCACTTGGCTTAACGAACTGAAGGGCAGGAATATCCGGGTGAACGTGCTGAGCCCGGGGCCGATCGCCACACCGATGCAGGACCAGCTTCTCGACGAGGAGGCGAAGCGGATGTTCGAATCCCTGATCCCGCGGGGAAAGATGGGTCGTCCTGAGGAAATTGCGACGGTCGCGCTGTTTCTTGCTTCAGACGATTCGAGCTTCGTGAATGGGGTGGAGTTGTCTGTCGACGGCGGCTTCTCGGCCATCTGAAATCGCGCCGAAAAGCGTGTGAAGGGCTGTCAACTTGACGAAGATGGTCCGAGTTGTGTCGATAAATATGGACTCCTTACCAATACTGAATGGAGAGTTCGCATGAGTTATTCGATTATTGGCTTTGGCGCGGTAGGTCAGGCACTCGCCCGAGCGTTTGCAAGAAAGAACATCGATGTGACCGTCGCCAGCCGGCGCCCTCCCGAGATGTTGATGCAGCAGGCACAAGCGATCGGCCCCACCGTTGTCCCCAGGGCGCTGCAGGATGCAATCGCGTCCGACACGATCTTCCTGGCGGTTCCGTTTTGGGAACATCGCGAAGTCGCGAAGCAGATCACAACCTGGCACGGCAAGACGATCATCGACGCGACAAATACAAATGCTCCAGTTGAAGACCTGGATGGTCAGCCGTCGTCCGCAGTTGTCGCCAGGGCGTTTACCGGCGCCAGGTTCGTAAAGGGCTTTAACCATCTGCCCGCTGCCGTTCTGGCCGCTGATCCGAACGTGAATGGCGGCAGCCGCGTCGTGTTTTTGTCGAGCGATGACGAAAATGCGGTGGCACCGGTTGCTGCTTTGGCCGAACAACTCGGTTTCGCGCCGATTGCGCTAGGACCGCTCAAGGATGGCGGCTCGCTTGTCCAAGGCAGGGGGAATACCTGGGGTCAACTGATCTTCAAGGATCTCGTCAAGTTCAAATAGCGGCGCCTCACGACAGAGTCACAGTGGCCACGCGCATCGCTAAACGCGTGCTGGTGATCTGATCGAGATTAAGTTGGTGCCTCTGAGCGAGTGCATGATGGCCGCTAGCGACCCGCCGGCTGCGAGCGCCCGTACGGCAGACGTGATGCGGACGGATCTCCGTTCGGAATTGGAAAGCGGTCGTTGCCGACAGTGAGGGGTCGGCTGTGCGATTCCATATGTTGGCGAATGAGGCAATCCGCCTCGTTCTCCAGCAGGAGCCGAATCATGACCTCTCAACCGAGCGTCAGCCCGCTGCGTCAGCGCATGATCGACGACATGCGCATGCGCCAGCTTTCTCCCAGGACGCAAGCCACCTATCTGCGCATCGTGCGCGAGTTTGCCCGGTTTCTCGGGCGCTCGCCCGATACCGCCGCCATCGAGGATTTGCGAAGCTACCAGTTGCATCTGGTCGATCACGGCACCTCACCGGTCTCGCTGAACGCCGCGATCACCGGACTGAAGACCTTCTTCGAAGTCACGCTCCACGATCCCGAATGGATGGCCCGGATGCAGCCCGTGCGCGTGCCCCGCACACCGCCCGGCGTCCTCAGCCCCGATGAGGTACGACGGCTCATCGCCGGAACGGGCAACCTGAAGCACCAGACCGCGTGTCGGTCGCCTATGGCGCCGGACTACGCGCCGGCGAAGTGGTAGCGCTGAAGGTCAGCGACGTTGATAGCCAGCGTATGACCCTGCGCATCGAACAGGGCAAGGGCCGCAAGGACCGCTAACAGCTTGAGGGCCCAGCGATGCACGGTTGAATGATCGACCGGGATGCCTCGTTCCGCCATCATTTCTTCCAGGTTCCGCAGGCTCAGCGGATAGGCCACGTACCAGCGTACGCAAGTGAGAATCACGTCGAGCGGGTAGTGCAGGCGTTTGAGCACTCAGGCCACCGCCAGATTCAACGTCGTCATTGAGCTTTCAGTCGGTCGTGTCGTTTCGCACTTCATGATGGACCGCCTTACTGCATGTATGGATCCAACGCCTTTTGCAAGCTTCCTGTTCGCTATGTCAAAACGGTCTGCACACATGTATCCGGCTTGCCCGTAGGCGATTGCCGAAGCACTTCCGCAGTCTTGATGAGATCCGCACACCCCGTCCTTAACAGAACCTCGGTTCGTCTCGACGACAGCCGTCGCCGTAAACAGGTCTCAGGGTGCCGGTTCAACCAGTTTCGTCATCGCTTTGCAGAAGCTTCGCAAACCAGTGGGAGTGGTAGTGCCTGTCAATCTGGAGTTAGTCGGCTATGCGGCGATACCTCGCGCAACGTAGCTTGCGTCACTGCTCAGTAATGCCTGATAACGCGCGTGTTGTGGTTGGCCAGCGCAACCGCGGCGCAGTTATATCCTCGTCGCGCTATGAGCTGCTGCAGCCACACGCGATGCACATCGGTCACCCGGGATCACATGGATGTGGGCAGTTCTCTGTGCAGCTTAGGGGGAGTGGGCAAGGCGCATTATTTCCATACGCGCAATCTGGATCCGGATGGATCCGGACGGGAATGCGACGACACATTCTCGCCCCATATTTCCTGGCCAAATTTTCACTCGGGCGCAAATGGAGACTTCCAGGAGATTGAATTCGTCGCACCGACACATCCGATCTTGATGAACGCCGCATCGGCTACGGGCGAAATCCGGTTCCTGCCGGCCCATCCACACGAGGGTGCTGTTGACGCTCCTGACGGAGAATCGGCCCGCGTGATTGCACGAGGCAAAAGCAAAATCACAGGAAAGAAATTCAATCTTGCAGTTGCGTTCGAACCCTCGATGCAAGGAGGCCCTGCGGTTGCCCACAGTTCCTTTCATCACTTTGCCGACTACAACTGGAACGTGCAACTGGGTTGTCCCAGCTTTGTGAGTGAAGCTCCTGGGAACGGGATGGCGCTGGAGCAGCAAGCGCTGCCGGATGCCCATCGATATGCTGTTAATGTCGCACTTTGGCTTTCTGGAAAACGTCCCAGTCATTGACGGTGCGCTACGCGGAGAGTGTGCGGAACAAGTTTTCCTTATCTGCGGGCACGCGCTGAAGCCTGTATAGCGTGGACGTCCGAAGAGCACCGGGAAGCAGACAGGATCAGTTAGTCACACGTGACCGGCCGCTCAGGGTGGCTGCCGATTGCGGGTTTGCGAAGTTCGGGCCGCGTATGCGAATTACGTGAAGCACTAACCGGCCAGACTCAGCCGCTCGAAGCAAAATTGCGACGGTCCATTGGCACTCCGACAGGAGCCACTTAAGTGGCGATGCCACTCGACGGTCGGTCGATGTGCAGCCACCAGAGCCATGCACTCGACCGGCCCATTCGGTCGACTAACGGACGCTCAAACGGCGCATCCGCTCAGCGGCCAATCAATCGCCATGCCCCGTTGCGCAATCAATCTCCCGTCTCGGACACACATTAGTGCCTAATCGCCTTCGCATCGCGCGCCGAAACACTACTACCTGCTCAACAATTACAGCCCGGGATACAACGGCGACGGCACGGTGCTCGACAGGACGACGTCGCCGTTCACGATCACGCCCTCACCGGTGCGCACGATCGGCGACACGCGGCTTGATCGCAATATCCCCTGGAAGTACTACGGCGAAGGCTGGCGCAGCTTCATCAGCGATCCGTCATAGAGCGTTTATTGCAACATCTGCAATCTGTTTCTGCATGAGACGTCGACCATGACGAACCAGCAGGTTCGTGAGACGCACCTTGCCGACCTGCCGCACCTATATGCTGATATCAGTTCCGGCAATCTGCTCGCGGTGTCTTTCGTGAAGCCGGGCGGCCTGCTCGACGGGCATCCGACATCGTCGAAGTTTGGCCTGTATGAAGCATTCGTCAGGAAGCTGGTCGATGCGGTGAAGAGCGATCCGAAGCTATGGCCAGCACGGCGATCTTTACCACTACGGACGAGGGCGGCGGCTACTACGATTCAGGCTACATCCAGCCCGTCGACTTCTTTGGCGATGGCTCGCGTATTCCAATGATCGCAGTGTCGAAGTATTCCACCGGCGGGCGCATTTCCCACGGCTACGCGGATCACGCGTCATTGGTGAAATTCATTGAGCGCAACTGGGACCTCCCGCCGATCACCGGGCGCAGCCGTGACAACCTGCCGAACCCGGTCCAACGGGGCGACAACCCGTACGCGCCGGCGATCGGCGATCTGTTCGATCTGTTCGACTTCGACCGGGATCATCGCGATCACGAGCATGGTGACGAACTCAGTAACGGACATCGCGGTAATGATGACGCGGGAAGTGGTGGTAAGGGCTGCTGGCCCTTCTAATCGCAGTCCTTTCGCCGGTGAATTTAGCTGCAAGCCGTCGGCGAAAGCGGCGGCTTCGTCAGCATGGCCCTAAGGGTTCCGATGTGTTTTTTTCGGTCGATTCGGTGGCATACAACGGCGTACTCACGACTGCATGACAACAAACCGCAATATGCGTCCCGGCCATTCTCCAAAATTCGGTTGTCAGCTTCGCTGTGGAATAACTCGCGGGACCGAATGTTTTTATGAGTGACGCCAGTGAGCAACGCGAATGGGTCGCGCAGCGACGTGGTGACAGGAACACGGCAATAGGCCGAATGCGGCTTCGAGGTGCGACATCATGAAACTCGTTACCACCACCATCCCTGAGCACGCGCCCGGACGATCTTCGCGACACGCTTTTAGCGGTCGGTATCAAGGGAATGACGATTTCCGCAGCGACGCGCCGGGCACCCGATGAAACGGGCGCGGAGTTTGATCGTTCGCGACTATGCATCTTTGAGAACGAGCTGGAGATCGGGCCCGAGACGGTCGTCAGTGCGGCGAATCGTCGATGAAGTCGTAAGGGCAATTTCGGCAGCATGCAACAAGGCCGAGCCATGCGGCATTTCCATTTTGGTTTCGGATGTGATCCGTGGTGTCCGCATCAGAAACGCTGAACTCCTTACTGAAGGCTGAAGAGAGAAATGGCGATACTCATGTTCGCAAAGCATTGTCTGTGTTCGACGGCTCTCGTGCTGTTCATGACGATTCCGGGTTTCGTGCTCATCTACGCGGGCATGGTTCGCAAGAAGAACGTGCTTGCGACGGTGATGCAGAGCTTCGTGATCACCAACATCGTGACGGTGATCTGGACCGTGGGCTGCTACAGCCTCGTCTTCACGCCGGGAGACTCGTTCCCGGGCGGCTTCTCGCGCGCGATGCTCCACGGCATGGATTACATCAAGGGCGGCAAGGTGAAGACGCTCACTGTCAGCCATCTCGCGCCGACCATTCGGGAATCGGTCTACTGCGCGTATCAGATGATTTTCGCGATCGTCACACCGGCGGTGTTTACGGGTGCGTTTTCTGACCGTATGAAGTTCCCCGCAATGCTGATGTTCATGGCGCTGCGGTCGATCATCGTCTACTCGCCGATCGCCCATATGGTGTGGGAACCGACGGGCTGGCTGGCTAGCGCGGGCATCCTAGACTTCGCGAGCCGCACGGCGGTGCACATCAACTCGGTATTGCGGAGCTGGTCTGCTGTCTCGTGCTCGGCAATCGTACGGGCTAAGGCAAGGACGTGATCGCGTCGCACAACCTCGTGCTGACGATGATTGGTGCGTCGATGCTGTGGGTGGGCTGATACGGCTTCAACGCGGGTACGGCAGTGGCGGCGTCTCACAACTTCGACCTCCTGACGAGCGCCGAGGGGGAAAAATAGATTCGACTCGCCGCAAGGCATCGGTCAGGAACGCACCTGTCGTGGACTTGTGCTGGGCCGCGGCGAAGCCGGACGCACATCCGCATCGAGTCAGGGCGTCGTGTCGTGGCGGGCACGTCAATTTCATGACCAGACATGGTCGCCCATAACGTTTGCGCTTCGCCGCACATCCATGCGCCACGCGATTCCGATTTCATCGACGCTGCCGCCGCGCGGCGTCAACTCAAACACAATTTCAAGGAGATCGTCATGCTGTTTATCATGTATTTTGCCTTCCTTCTCGAGCAGGTTGGCCTCTCGTTCGAGCGGGCTGAACGACGTCGCAGAGATGAGTACCTTGCGGGCGCGCGAGACCTGACTGATCTCGAACTGCGCATGCGCGCGCTCGAAAGAGACGGCTATCCGCGATAGTGCGACGGCGACCGGGTGCGGTCAGCGCCATCGAAACCTTGGTGGCATTCGGAATAAGCGCACCTCCACGGCTGTTTTTATGTCATGTCCGCCGATTGCGGACTACCTGCTCGCAAGAATTTCCGTGATGCAGCGTTCCGCCGAAGTGGTCCCTTATTTCCGATTACCGTTGCAGGAGCTACGATGTCGAATCGTTATTCAGGAGAACGAGCAGTTGTCATTGGCGCAGGAATGGGCGGACTGCCCGCCGCACAGGTTCTGGCCGACTACTTCAGGGAAGTCGTCGTGCTGGAACGGGATGTCCTTCCCGCTGACGCGACACCGCGGCCCGGCGTACCGCAGGGCAAGCATCCGCACGGCTTGCTTGCCGGCGGCTTCAAGGCGCTGTGCGATCTGTTTCCGGACTTTTCCTCCACACTCGTGCAGGCCGGCGCCAACTCGCTCGACTCCGGCGTCGAGGTATGTCATGAGTATCCGGGGCAGGAGCCATTGCCGGTGCGCAGCCTCGGTGTCGCCACCTTTACGATGACACGCCCGTTGCTCGAGCTTGCCGTGCGCCGTCGTGTGCAGGAGCGCGCGAACGTCGTCTTCCGCGATGAGTGCCGTGTCGTCGCCATCGGCGCCACGCCTGACGGCAATGCGGTCGCCTCGGTGGCGTACAAGACCCGCGACGGCAAGCTGCAAGTGTTGCCCGCCGATCTCGTGGTCGATGCATCCGGCCGCGGAAAGCCTACGCTGGACTTCCTTAAATCCACTGGCCGTCCGATGCCGGAGGAGACGGTCATCGGCGTGGACTTCGGTTACTCGACTGCGGTCTGTACGATTCCGCCCGAGGCGACTCCCGCGAGGAAGGTCGTGATCACCATGCCCAGGGCGCCGGAAGAAAGCCGTATGGGCCTTATGCTGCTGCGTGAAGACGGCAAATGGTTCGCGGCGCTCGGAGGACGGGGCGCGGACACGCCGCCCGCCGACGGCGATGCATTCACCGCCTACGCCGCAAGCCTGCCGACTTCCAGCGTGTATGACTCGATCAAAGACGCAACGCTACATGGCCACATCGAACAGTTTGCGTTCCCTGAAAGCTGTCGACGTCACTTCAACAACACCGGCGATTTTCCGCGCGGACTGATTCCGATCGCCGATTCGGTTTGCCGCTTCAATCCGGTCTACGGACAGGGCATGAGCGCCGCGGCACAGGAAGCAGTCGTGCTGCGAAAACTGCTCGCGGCGCACGCTGGCGATGCCGATCCGCTTGCCGCACTGAGCAGCGAGTTTCTGTCCGCTATCGAAGCGATCATCGAGAATCCGTGGTCGCTGGCGGCGCTGCCCGACCTGGCCTATCCCGATGCGCGGGGCAACCGTCCAGCCGATCTGGAAAAAACGATCGGGCATCACATCGCGATCACCCAGGCGGCGCACCACGATCCCGACATCCATAAACGGCTGATCGAGGTGTTGAATCTGCTGAAGCCGGTCAGCGCGCTAGGGGCGCTGAAGATCCCGCAAAAGGCGACCGGAGAAGAGGTCAAAGCGTGATGACGTTGGCATGAAGCCGAGACGCGCCGGCCACATGGCCGGCGCGCTGACCCACGCGATCTGCAGCGCGCTTGCTTTGGCGCCTTCCAAGTCACCGCTCGTGCATGAAGTCGATGAACGCGCGCAACTTGCTTGGGGTGTGCGCGCGATTTGCATAGTAGAGGTGAAACGGCTGGTCCGGCGGCAGAAATTCGTCGAGTATCGGAACGACGGCGCCCGAGGCGATCTCAGCGGCCGCGAACTGTCGGAAGACGAGGCCGAGCCCGCTGCCCTGACACGCGGCGTCGAGCACCGCGCGCATCTCGTCGAGGACAAGTCGGCCGCCCACGTCAATGGTTACGTCCTTGCCGCCGATCCGAAATTCCCACTCGAAGAACCGCGAACGGTTCAGGCGATGACGGATGCAATCATGTTCGAGCAGTTCGTGCGGCGTTCCCGGCGTTCCGCGACGTTCGAAGTAGCGCGGCGAACCTACCACCGTGAGTTGCTGCGTCGGCCCTAGGGGTACCGCGATCACGTCACGTTGCAGCGCGTAGCCCAAGCGGATGCCGGCATCCAATCCGCCGGCGACGATATCGCTGAGATTGTTGTCGATCGCGATATCGAGCGTGATCTCCGGGTAGCGCTCGCCGAACGCGGCGAGGTGCGGCTGAATCAGAGTGGCGTACGCGACGTACCCGGTGTTGATGCGCAGCAGGCCATGAGGGCGCTCGGAGAAATCTCCGGCTTGCAGCACCGAATCATGAATCTGAGCCAACGCGGGTGCGAGCGTGCCGAGCAACTGCGTCCCGGCCTCGGTGAGCGCGACACTGCGCGTCGTGCGGTTGAACAGGCGTACGTCCAACTGCGCTTCGAGCTGCTTGATGGTTTTCGAAATCGCCGTCGCGGTCACGTCGAGTTCTTCTGACGCGCGAACGAAGCTGAGATGCCGCGCCACGCATTCGAAAAAGACCAATGCGGGCAGGTGAACCGCTCCTGGTGTTCGGGATTTCAGGCGTGTGGCTGTGGGCTTTCGCATCACTCGGATTATGAACCTGGAGTTCATGCCTCATCAACGGCTGTGTAGATTTAATCCATAGTTGACGGCGGTACGCTTGTTCCATTGAGCCTGCCGCAAGGGATCATCAATGATCGCAAACGACTCTCTCCGGTCGGCCGACGGCCGCGCCGAGGCGCCCACCCGACGGCGCCTGCTACACCTGGCAGCCACGGTCGCAGCGACCGAGCTCCTGACTGTCCTCACCGCCGGAGGCGCCGTACAGGTCTCGCCAGGGACCCCCGCCGCCGCTCCTCGCCGCATCCAGAGGGCAGTCCTGGCGCCCCGATTCGGCGGCGACGCCACCGTCGATTGGTATTCAACGGCGATGCGTCAACTGGCCGGTCTCGGGATCACGACAAAGGTGGGCTTCCAGCGGGCAACCGGCGTCCTCTAACTCACCAGCATTGTCTCAGGAGCGTCACGTGAGGCCGATCCACCCCATCATTGAACAGGCCAACTCGGCCTTCCCCAATCTCGAGGTTGAACTGGGCGACGAGCAGGTGAATCGCTCTATCATCTCGCGCCGGATCGGGCGATACGCCGTCACGCATCTCAAGACGCCGGCCACTGCGGTCGAGCTGATCGGACGGCGCGCTGTGGACGTTGGCCTTGGCAACCACCTCAAGCTGATGTGGCAGCTCGCTGGACGAATGCGGTTCGAGGGTTCCAGCAGAAAGTTTGATGTCGCGCCGGGCGACCTGGTGGTCACGTCCATGGGCGAGGACTACCGGCTGGAAATGCTCGAAGGGCACGAAGCCCTCATTTTGATCTTCGATCCTGCAGACGACCCGAAGTGGCCCGAGCTGGCCAGGGACGCATTGACCACACCGATTGCCCGACAGCCCGGAATCATGACAGCGGCCGGCGGGGTTCGCGCTCTCCTGTCCGCCCCGGAAGGTCGCACGGGCGAATTCGCAGCGCGTACGATGATCGATCTGGCCCTGCTCAGCACGCGGCAACCCGATCGCGAGGACGACCCTCGCAGGTCACCTCTTCTGGCGCGAGCGGCGCTGCATGTCCTGCGCAATATACCGGACAGCACATACGGACCCGAGCGACTGGCGCGAGATATGGGTATGTCGCGACGATCTCTATACATGCGTCTCGCGGCTTTCGGGACGACGCCGGGCGAGCTGATTCGGCGCACCCGGCTTGATCGCGCGCGGGCTGACATCCTCCGGGATCGCACCCGCTCGCTCCTCGATATTGCGCTGGCAAACGGTTTTGGCGACGGCGCCAGCTTGAGCCGCGCGTTCCGCATCGCCTATGGGCATCCGCCGAGTGAGCTGCGTCGCGAAGATTGAGTCCATCATTCCTGCGCGGAGGTGCACGCAACGCTCCCTCGAACGCCGCTTTCGACGCGTCTCTAAAGGCGCGCCACCCGTCTTGGGGATTGCGTAATATTGCTGATCCCGAACGCGTGGGTGAATCTTCCAGATTGATCCTCCTTGAGACAATCGAAATGCCTGCCAACAAAACGTTGGTTGTCCTCTCCAACGTTGATCGCTGAACAATCGTCTCATTCTGACGAGTTATTTCGCGACGCGATGAGCGTCCGCAGCATCTTCGTTTCTATTCGGGAACGCGGGCACACGACGTAGACCGTCCAGTCATCCTTTTCATTTTTCCACCGCCAGCAATGACTTTCCGCCATGCCAGAGATGCGCTCTGCTTGATGACTAAGCGCGCCTTCGAAAAGCCTTCGCGTGGGTGGCTGATACCGCGGAGCGCTCGATGGCAGTGAAATATCAGAGCAGAAAAGAAGTATGCACGGCTGGTCAAGCAACTGCATCCTGCGACAAGCACATGGCGGTCTGCCCAGCTAAATTTTGGTCACTACTTTGATAAGGAGCATTCAAGTGACCATCACCGACTTCAAGACCCAACTGCACAGCCTCATCCAACTCCAGCGTACAGCGCATACAAAAGAGGGCGTTCCTGATGCGCAGACCCGCAAAGATCGGCTGATGCGCGCAGCGGCGATGCTTGCGCGGGCAAGTGACGCCATCACTGTCGCCGTGTCAGCGGACTTTGGCCATCGCAGCGCCGATGAGACCAGATTCGAGACTTTCGGCGCCGTGAATTCATTCCGCTACGCTGCGACAAGCGTCGAGAATTGGATGCGACCCGCGCAGCATCCCGCGTTGGTGCAGGGCGCAAAGGCGCGTGTGGAATATATTCCTCTCGGCGTGATCGGAGTTGTCGGCCCATGGAACTACCCGATCATGTGCGTCTTCGGGCCGCTCGCAGGTATTCTCGCCGCGGGAAACCGCGCGATCATCAAGCCGTCTGAGTTCACGCCGCGGACCTCTGCGTTGCTCGCTCGGCTGATCGCCGAGACATTTCATCCGAGTGAAGTAGCGACCGTGCACGATGAAGCCGCAGAGGGTGCTCTATTCTCGGCGGCGCCATTTGACCATCTGATGTTCACGGGTTCTACGTCCGTTGGACGGCATGTAATGCGGGCGGCGGCTGACAACCTGACGCCGGTCACGCTGGAGCTCGGTGGCAAATCGCCGGTGATCGTCCGCGACACCTATGATCTCGCCGAGGCAGCTCAGCGTGTGATGGCGGTGAAGTTGCGCAATGCCGGGCAAATCTGCCTTGCGCCGGACTATGCACTGGTCCCTGCGGGAAGCGAGCGTGAGTTCGCTGAACACTGCGTCACCGCTGCGCGTCGCATGTATCCGGACGGTCTCGATTCTTTGGACTACACGTCAATCATAAATGACGAGCATTTCTCACGACTTGAGCGACTAGTGGCAGACGCTGACGCCAGAGGCGCAGAAGTACTGAACGTCTTCAAACTCGCTAGACCGGGGAGCGCGCGCCGCATGATGCCGGCCTTGATTCTCAATCCGTCTCGCGACACGTCGGTAATGCGCGACGAGATTTTTGGTCCGATCCTGCCGATACTCGGCTATCGCAGCATTGACGATGCGCTGGAAACGATCCGATCCGGCCCGTGCCCATTGGCTCTCTATTACTTCGGAGCGGACGATGAGCAGGCTCGCCAGGTGCTCGACGGCGCCGCTTCGGGCGGCGTAACGATCAATGACGTGATGACCCACATGTTTGTCGAGGACATGCCCTACGGCGGGATCGGCGCATCCGGCATGGGGGCCTACCGGGGCGAAGCGGGTTTCCGCACCTTCAGTCATGCACGCGCGATCTACCGGCAGACCGAGGCGAAGGAAGCGGTGACGCTCCTCCATCCGCCTTATGGCGACCCGTATCGGCAGTTCCTTTCCGCTGCAATGGCTGGGTAGCGGAAAGGCGAACCGAAACCCTGGCACTTCGTCGACAAATCACCAACAGATATCAAACTGCAAGGCGCGATCATGAATGAACGTTTCCTCTCACCCAAAACCAACCATGCCTCTTTCGGCGTAACACCTTCGTCACCCGCAGCTGAATCTTTGTTGAGGGATACGAAAGGAAGAAGTATGTCCAGTATCGCTACGCGCTTCACCGAGCGTTTCGGCTTGCGATATCCATTCGCCTGTGCCGGCATGGCCTTCGCCGCGACCGAGGACTTGGCGCTGGCGGTCTGCCGCGGCGGAGGTGTTGGCGCCATCGGAGTGGGCCTCATACCCGCGGAGGAGCTTCGCGCCACGATTCGGCGCGTGCGCCGGCAGACGACAGCGCCGTTCAACATCAACTTTCTCACTATCTTCGACAATGACGCGCGAGTTCGTGTCTGTGCAGAAGAACGCGTGCCGATCGTGTCGTTTCATTGGGGTCATCCTTCGACGGAGCACATCAAGCTCCTTCGCGATGCAGGCGTCTCGGTCTGGGAACAAATCGGTTCTGTCGACGCCGCGAAGAAAGCACGCGCCGATGGGATCGAAGTGATTGTCGCTCAGGGATGGGAGGCAGGCGGCCATAACTATGGTGGTGTGCCGACCTTGGCGCTCGTGCGGCTGGTTGTTGATGCCGTAGGGCCATCGCTTGTACTGGCCGCCGGCGGCATTGCAGATGGACGCGGAGCCGCCGCGGCCCTGGCGCTCGGTGCCGATGGCGTATGGGTCGGGTCGCGGATGGTGGCGACACGCGAAGCGGCCGTGCACCCCGAGCACAAGCGGCGCATCGTCGCCGCCAACGGAGAACAGGCGGTCCTGTCATCCATCTTCGGCCCCGAGATGCCGCAGTTCAACCCGATGCGCGTCATCCGCAACCGCGTCGTCGACGAATGGAACGATCGCCTGGAGGAAGTGCCAACTCGGCGCGATCAACTGCCGGAAATCGGCCGGACGCGTTTTCTGGATCAGGACCGGGTGCTGCGCAAATTCGACGCCTTGCTGGCAACAACCGACACCGAAGCCGATTGGGAGGAAATGCCCTGGCTTGGCGGGCAGGGAATCGGTCTCATCCATGATATTCCGTCGGCAGCCGATGCTGTCGAAACGATGATGACCGACGCAGGGGCGATCCTCGATCGCCTGGCCGGGTCGAGACGGCCCTAGCTGAGGAGCCGGCTATGGGACTCGTGAAAGCCGCTCATGGCCGGAGGGTCCTCGCCCGGGCGAAGGATTCACGGTTCGCAGGCGCAGCCGCGAGCGGTCCGGACGACGGTTATTTGCCAGACCCACAGGCGAATGGCGGCCGGAACGGTCGCGGATCCAAAGGCGATACTAGCCGCGCCCCACCTGCCAAGGCTCGGTCCGGATCGGAACCGGGCGGCCGAATATCGTCACTTCCACCAACAACTCGTCGCCGACCGAGTCGACGCCGACTATCTCTGGGGAGACTAAGCATGAGCAACTACGATTTCGTCATCGTTGGCGGCGGTTCGGCGGGCGCTGCGCTCGCCGCGCGGCTGTCGGAGGACGCCGCCGTGAGCGTGGCGCTGATGGAGGCGGGCGATCGACCGCCGCCGCGCGAGGCGATGCCGGCCGCCTGCGCAAGCCTGCAGCTCGATCCCGAGACCGACTGGATGATGAGCGGCGATCCTGGAAACGGAGGGCGGGGATTCAAGAACCGCCGCATGCCGGTGCCGCGCGGCAAGATGCTCGGCGGATCTTCCGGGATCAACTACATGGTCTTCGTGCGGGGCCACCCGGGCGATTTCGACCATTGGGCCGAGCTTGGTGCGAAGGGATGGAGCTACGAAGAGGTGCTGCCCTGCTTCAAGCGGATGGAGGAGGTCGCACCGACTAACGAAGCCAGCATCGACCGGGGCCTGAGAGGGTTTGATGGCCCGGTCGGCGTCGGCATACGCTCGCCCGTCATTCCAGCGGCCCGCGACTTCGTCAGGGCCGCGGAGGCAGCCGGAATTCCCGCGGGCGACTACAACGGCGCTGGTCGCTTCAACCCGGCCGGTGTTGCCTCGCTGACCCAGACCAATACCCGAAGGGGCAAGCGATCGAGCACGTTTCACGCCTATCTCGAGGGTGCGGCTGAACGGCGCGACAACCTGACGATTATCACCGGCGCGCACGTCACGCGGCTCATCCTCGATGGGCAAGGCGATGCGCTGACGGCGACCGGCGTGGAATACCGCGACCGCGAAGGCGAGCTCAGGACGGTCCATGCGCGGCGCGAGGTGATCCTCAGCGCAGGGGCGGTCGGCTCGCCGCACATCCTGATGTTGTCCGGCGTCGGCCCGCGGCGCGAGCTCGAGGCCGCCGGCATCCCCTGCCGCCTCGACCTGCCAGCGGTCGGGAAGCATCTGAAGGATCACGTCCAGGCGCCGATGATATTCGCCGCTCCCGGCGCTGGCGTGTCGATGGCCGAGATCGGCGTGTCGGCCGGGCCCGACGCGCTTCGGGCGCCCGCCGGGCCATTGCCAGCCGATCCCGCGGACGATACGGGCCTGATCGGGGAACTCGCGCTGCTGAAGGCCGAGGCCGAACGGCGCCTTTCCGAGTGGGTCGAGACTGGAAACAGCCTTGTCGCGTCATCGCTCTATGACGGCATCTCGTTCTACTCGACCGGCCTCGGCGACGACTTCACGCACGATGCGCAGATCGGCTTCATCCCCTGCGGCTACGATGCGCACATCCTGGGTAACTGCATCAATCTCGACCTCGACCTGTACTTTGAGGACTCGGCCGCATCGCTCGCGCCGACGGCCGAGAACGTGTCCTTCGTCGCCAGCGTTTGCGTGCCGCACAGCGAGGGCGAACTCGTGATCGTCAGCGCCGATCCGGCGACGCCCCCCGATATCCGGTTCAACTATTTCAGCGATGGTCACGATCTCAAGGTGATGGTCGCCATCATGCGCCGCGTGCTGGCGATCGCCGAGAACTGGCCCGGGCCGAACGGGCTCGGACCATGGTTGATTCCGCCGAAGCTGGCGGCGCTACACGGCTTCCGGCCCGGCGAAACGCCGAGCGACGCGCTGCTGGAGAATTTCGCGCTGCACTTCGGGATGACCGTCTATCACCTGTGCTGCACGTGCCGAATCGGCAGCGTCGTCGACCCACGCCTGCGTGTCTTCGGGGTCGCGAACCTGCGGGTCGCCGATGCGAGCGTCATGCCCGAAATCCCGAGCGGGAACATCAATGCGCCGTCGATCATGATCGGCGAGCGCGCCGCCGATCTTATCGCGGCCGATCACGGCGTCCGGCTTGAGGCCTGAACACCATGTGGATTGGCGAGGGGCGGGATAGCAGCCCAACCAGTCCGTCGAGGCCCTGAAAGTCGGGCGCGCCCGACACCAGGCGTCTGGAACCTGTCGCGAATATGCGGTTCCGGCGCGAGGGCCAATGTCTCCTATTGGCGGATTTCGTTGAAGGCGGTTTCGGGCGCAGCGAGACGGGTCGGCTGAGAGCGGCCACGCGGCTCCTCATGCCGTTGCTAGCGCTGCTGGCGGGATGAGCTTCACGTCAGTCACCACCTGAATCAACGACCGGCAAAGATCAAATCACGACCACCGACAAGAACAGCCATGCCTTAACCGCCATCAGAGAACCGCGAACATGGACGTACACGTGCTGACATTTTCAGTATTTCGTTTCTCGCGCTGCTGCGACCCTCACATCACACTAACGTCCTTGCGAGGCACCCGTGCGAAGTGTGCGACGCGCTGGGTACCAATGTGGAATTGCAGCGAATGAGCAGCGCGGATTTACCCGGGATGCTTCCTTCGATGCTGCCTCGCCTGTGGACATTCGCACTGCGCCTTACTCGCGACAGACATGACGCGGAGGATCTGGTGCAGCGCGCGTGCGTACGGGCGCTGGAGCGCGCGGATCAATTGCAGCCGGGCACCGCGCCTCTTAGCTGGGTGTTTTCGATCGTCCACACAACGTGGATCAACGAACTGCAAGCACGCAATGTACGCAAGCGGTCCAGCGTGGAATGGGACGACAGCCGCGTGCAGAACGTCGCTGACCAATCGGTGAGGACGCCGGAAGAGGGCCTGATGAACAGGCAGATCATCGACGCGGTGATGCGACTGCCGGAGGCCCAACGCGCCGTGGTGCTGCTCGTCGCCGTGGAAGGGTTGAGTTATACGGAAGCCGCCGAGGTTCTCAACGTGCCAATTGGAACCGTGATGAGCCGACTGTCGCGTGCGCGGCAGGCAATCGGTGCTCATTTCACGCCGGGTCGGCGAAGTCGAAAATCTGTCGGCAGTGCTCCGTGAGCGGGGTGTCGACGTAGACACGCGTGGCGCGTCTACCAGCTGCCACTTACGGCTCATTCCTGGCTTTTTCGACACACCCATAAAGCAACTCACGTTCATTATGGTGGTTCCAGAATACCGCTGCCTCGACCGACAAGCTGCGCCCGTCCGAAGGGCAGAGTCACGCCCTGAGGTCGTCAGTCAAGGTTTTTCAGAGGGAAGTTGGTTTCCGGGACCCCGGTCCGTATGGAGCGGGCAGGCCAGCCCATGTGAAGAAGACGTCATGCGCCCCGCCTAACGAGTTACCCGCCGCCGGCCAGCGTCATGGTCGTAACAGGGGACCTGCCGGCCGGCCGTGGACAACTCGCGACAACGGGTCGAACGGAGGAAATCCACCGACCTGGAAGCGGACTGCGTGACCGCCGACCGAAACGGGTTACCGTGTAAACAAGCAAGGTTTCCTTGCTTGTTTTTCTTTTGATTAGCCCACGTGTGCGAGGGCGCGTGTCGTGCGAACCTTGGGCGGCCGGTCGCGCAGCAGCAGGGGCATCAAACGCCGGTTGGCTGTCTGCGCCGCCCACTCGCAATACGCGGTGCTGCCGAGCACCCAGCCCTTGAGCGTCGACTGCATCAGGTTATTCACCTCGAGTTCGTCAAGGGGCTGTGCGCCCAAATCGCGGTAAGCCTGGTGGCGCTCGAACGGCGTATTGCCGAGCGCCCGGTAGAGTGGATGGTCCTTGATGAAGCTATCGACACGCAGCCCGATGTGATGCGTGTAGCTGGACCACTGGTAGTTTCCCGGCTCTGCCACAAGGCGGTTGCGCACCGGCGCATGATCGATGACCTGGCTCGCGAGCAGGAAATACACGTCGGGCTCAATCACTGTTGCACAGTAACCGCCACGCCACACCGTACCGCGGCGTCCATGGCGGCGGTTGAAGGTCTCGACATAGCGACGGCCGACCGCCTGCATCGCCATGGCCACGCTCGACTCGTATGAAGGCGTGACGAGGAACTGTACCGCGTCAGGCATGAGTACCCACGCGTGGACTGCCAGGTCGGCGACGCGCGCTGCGTCTGCCAGGCAGGCGAGGAAGTACCGGTAGTCTCCTTCGTCCAGGAATGCGGGCCCCGTGAGCCCCTGCAAGATAACGTGCTGCGGTTGTTCTGGAACGTAGTGCCGTGCAAGCCGTGTCATGCTGAATTAACCGGAAATCCGATGTGAGAAAGCGATCCGACAGGTATCGGACCCGTGACGGTGCGTCACGTGGGTACAGGACGAAATTCTATCGGTCATATGCTTGCGTTTGCATCACGAACAGGGCTTTTTTCTGGCCTCTTTTCGTTGATTTGCCGATCGCAACCGGCATTTCTTTTATGCCACCGCTGAATAGCCGCGCCGCGCTATACACCTCCAGACGCTCTGCCTGCGCGCCATCTGGCACCAATACATCAGGCAGCATGACGGTACAGCGGTAGAAGCGCCCCTGGTCTCCATTCTCATCCCACCTGAACCGGTCAAAGCCCAGCGTAATGTGATTCGCGAATTTCATCGATAGGTATCCGAACGATAACCATAGCCTCCAATCCGAGACCTTGGGCGGCGGCCAATGTCAAGACGAACTCGGCTGCCGTTGCGACGGGCAATCTGCAGACAAATCAACGAGACCCGGAAACTGGTGCCACATGGAGCGGTGCTTTAATCGCACTGAATAAGTCGCAGGTGGCGTCTTCGGTGCCCGGACGTAAAGCGCCCAGCGCGCGATGAGGGGATTGACGAGGAGGTCACTGGAGGCGCACACGTTGCCTCCAGCAATGACTCTCAGCTAATGGCAATGGGGAAGCGCTGCC
>NZ_JARESU010000106.1:0-29960 GCF_046027075.1 Paraburkholderia sp. RL18-085-BIA-A
GGGCGCGTAGTTGTTAAAACCCCCCCGGCCATATATTCCTTTAACCCCCGGGGGGCGGGCCCCAAAAAACCCCCCCCCCCCGCTCATGTGCAACTGACCGTCAATACATCAATACGCGATACACACCGACTTGCTTTCCGTATAAGCGTCGATGATCGCCTTCCCGTGTTCGCGGCCGATTCCCGATGCTTTGAAGCCGCCGAAGGGCATCGCCGGGTCGACCATGTTGTGCGTGTTGACCCACACTGTGCCCGCTTCGATCCCATCGACGAGACGCAGCGCCTTGTCGAGCTGGTTCGTCCACACGCTCGCGCCGAGCCCGTATTCGGACGCGTTCGCGAGGGCCAGCACTTCATCCAGGTCGTCGTAAGGCATCGCGACGAGCACAGGTCCGAACACCTCTTCCTTGACGACGCTCAGCGGCTTGCATGCGCGGTTGGCAATCACAGTGGGGCGCACGAAGTAGCCGTCGCCGTCCACGCGTGCCTCGCGCGACAGGATCTCGCCGCCTTCCTGCCCGCCTTGCGCGATCATGCCGACCACCTTGTCGCGATGCCGCGCGGAAACCATCGGTCCCATCTGCGTCGCCGCGTCGAAGCCCGAGCCGAGCGCGATGCCGTCAGCCACGGCGGCGATGCCTTGCACGACTTCGTCGTAGATCGAGCGCGCGACATAGAGGCGCGAACCCGCCGTGCAAACCTGTCCATGATTGAAGAAGATTGCGCCGGCGGCACCCTCGATTGCCTTGCGCGGATCGCAGTCGTCGAGCACGATCACCGGGCTTTTGCCGCCGAGTTCCAGCGAGGCCCGCTTCAGATCCTCGGCGCATTGACGGCCGATGATGCGGCCGACCTCAGTCGAGCCTGTGAAGGTGACCTTGTTGACCAGCGGGTGCTTGACCAGCGCAGCGCCGGCAGTTTCCCCACGGCCAGTGATCACGTTGAATACGCCGGCAGGGAAGCCTGCTTCATGCGCGAGTTCGGCGAGTCGGATCGCGGTCAGCGGTGTTTCTTCCGCGGGCTTGAGCACCACGGTGCAGCCGCACGCGAGCGCGGGCGCGATCTTCCACACCGCCATCAGCAGCGGGAAATTCCACGGCACGATCGCGGCGACCACGCCGGCCGGCACGCGACGCGTCGACGCGTTGTAGCGGGTGCCCGGCGGAAACGGGATCGATAGCTCGAAGGTGGTCCCTTCGACTTTGGTGGCCCAGCCAGCCATATAGCGCAACCACTGGACGCTGCCCGCAACTTCGAGCATCTTCGAGAAGCCGATCAGTTTGCCCTGGTTCAGCGTTTCCAGCGTCGCGAGTTCGTCGGTGTGCTGTTCGACGAGGTCCGCGAGTTTGAGCAGCAGATGCTCGCGGGCGGCCGGCGGCATTCTGCGCCACGCGTCGGATTCGAATGCGGCCTTCGAGGTTCTCACTGCATGATCGACGTCCGACTCCGACGCGTCGGGAATTTGCGCGAGTTCTTCCGAGGTGGCCGGGTTGTACACCGGAAAGGTTTTGCCCGCGGCGCTGAGGGTTTTCTCGCCGTTGATGAACATGGTCTGCGGCAGTGCCGCTGCGAGGTGGTGTTCGCTCATGGTGTTTCGTCTCCGTTGAGTGTTGGGGTGAGGCCGGCGTGACGCTAGCTGGAAGTGTGGGCCGGACGGCGGTATCGATGGGCGAGCGGATGCGGTGTTTTACCCGCGCGCCAATGAGTGGCCAGCGACGCCGCGCATATCAGGTTCGCCGCCGCGCCGAGTGCAAACAGCACGACGAATCCGTCGTTGAAAAAGTAGGGGGTTGTCGAAAGCGCCGCGCCTGTCACCATGCCGACGTGATGCGCGATGCCGGGACAACTCGCGCTCAACCCGCGCTGCGAACTTCCTCGCAGATTTGCAAGCGCCGGAATCGTCACGCAGTCGAGCAACAGAAAAACCTTGGCCGCGAGCGGGGCAAGCGCGGGATCGTCCAGCGTTGCCAGTGCGCCGATCAACGCAGCGCGTGCGATATACAAAGTCGTCAGCATGCTGTTGTTGCGCGAACGGTCGGCGAGGCAGGCCAACGCGCAGACCGCGATCAACGACACCGCAATCTGCCAGCACGGTTGCGCGCCGCTCGAACCGCCGCACAGAGCGTACAACTGGAAGCGCGCAAGACTGCCGCTTGAGAGGCCCGCGAATAGTGCGAGCAGAGCGGCGGCCCCAGCGGGGCGAGTTGCTTCGATCTGCATGTGCGAATGGCGACGCGTGTTAGCGGTCGAAGCACACACATGCCGCCAGTAATACAACAGCGCGCCGCCAGCCGCGATCATCAACGCAGCCGCAACTTCGCCGTGCTGCAAACCGTTCAGATAGGCGGGCAATGTGTGCATCGCGCTCATGGTCACGATCAACGTCGCGGCGCTTGCGAGCGTTGTGTACCGGCTCGCCGAGCGCGCCATCAGCATCGGAGCGCCCATCATCGCCGCCAGCGCGAGCGCGCCCAGCCACAACGCGCTCGCATGCTGACCGAGGCCGGCTCGCATCGACAGCGCGGCGCCGCCGCTCGCGATGAGCACGCAGGCGGAGCCCGCCGCGCACGCGGCCAGCACGCTCGTCGCCGCGCCCACGCTGATGTTTTGCGCGCCGCGCATCGCCGGATCAGTGCTTGCAGCAGCCATGATCCGCGGACTTGCCATCTTCGACGCTGTTCAGATCGCGCTCGGCCGGCAGGTCCATCGTCGGGTTGCCCGAGAAGAAGTTGTTCGGCTTCAGCATGAAACCGGCGTACTCCACCGGCATCACCGGGAAGTCCTCGGGCTTGCACACATGCGTGTGGCCGAAGCTGTGCCACAACACGAGGTCCTGATTCTCGATGTCGCGGTTCGCCTCGATATAACGCGGCAAGCCGTCGCCGCCCGAATGCTGGTTCGGATAGTCGCCGCTCGCATAGCGCTCGGCCGGATCGAACGGCGTGACCCATACGTGACGCGTCGCAAAGCCGCCGCGTTGACGGACCTTGGAACGTTCGTCGGCCAGCATCAGCGGCGAATCGTTGACGACCAGTTTGTAGCCCGGATTCGCGCCGACCGCGTTCTTCACGTTCGGGTTGCTCACCTTCCAGTAGCGTCCCGTGCTGCCGTTCGCGAGCCGTGCGGCTTCGCTCTCCGTCTTCAACGTGCGCCTCGTCGTATCGAACACGTTGCCGTACGGATTCGTATCGCCCATCGGACGCGGCGCGAATTCGTGTTCGGTGACGGTGTTACGTTCGCCGTCGACCATCATGTGCATGCGTGCGTTGAAGAAGTGCTGATGAGTCGGGCCGCCCAGGTTCTCCGTGATCATGCCGCCCCACGGATACGTATCGCCATCAGCCACCGCCGAGGTTTGCACGATGCCGGTCAGCTTGCATTCGAGCTGGATCGTGCCGTCCTGATACAGATACCAGTAGAAGCCGTAGTCGTAATTGCCGACCGTCGCGAAGAACGAAATCACGAGCCGGCGCGAGCGGCGCATTTCGAACACGCCGGTGCGGAACTCATAGTGCTTCCACAGCGTGCCGTAGTCCTCTTCGTGCATGCACACCGCGTTCTTCATCACGAATGCATTGCCGAAATCGTCGGCGGACGGAATGTCGAAATAGCGGATCGTGCCGAGGCAATCGCAACCGAGTTCGAGCTGGTTCGCGAGTTTGCCGAGACCGTATTCGCCGGCGTCGAACGCGCTTTTCCAGTAGTGGTTGGTGGTCGGGTCGGAGTAGGGCACGCACATTTCCGTGACGCTCGCCCTGTAGATGATCGGCCGCGTGCTCTTGCCGTCGTCCCACGACAGCTGATGCAGCACGAGCCCTTCGCGCGGCGTGAAGCCGACGCGGAAGGTCCAGTTCTGCCAGCTCACATGCCAGCCATCGATCTTGAAACTCGGGCCGTCGGGCTGATTGATCGACAGCGGCTTGAGCGTGCTGCGCGGCTCGCCGAGGCTCGGCGTGTCGTAGTTGTGTTTGGCGCGCGGAATCGGAATGATGCGGCCGTCATCGACCAGTTCGATCACTTTCTTTTCGAGCAGATCGACCACCGCGAGCACGCCTTCGATCGGGTGCGCGTATCCGTTGTCGGTCAGGGTCTCGCGGTAGTAGCTCACACAGCGGACCAGACGGCGGCCGTTTTCGTTATCGCGATCGAAGCAGCCGGCCGAAAACGGATCGACCTGCACGCGCTCCAGATCCCTCTCGCTGAGACCGCGCTTCATCACCGCCACACGCCATGCCTCGTCGTTCTTGACGATCTGCTCCGCGTTCATGAAGTCGTCGATCATGATCGGCGGCTGGCCGTAAGGCGCCTGATCGAACGGCAACACCCGGCGCGACGCGATGCGCTTTTCTCTCAGGTCCACATCGAATTCGAGCGTCGCGCCATTCGAGCGGTCGATCGCCAGCACGAAGGCCGTGCGCGAAAAATACGAACCCGTCTTGAACGCGACCACTTCGGCTTTCGGCGGCTCGCGCAATTCGACCATCGGAAAGCGGGCGTGCGAATCGAGTTTTTCGGCGGCCTTCACGAGATCGCAGGCAAGCTGCATTTCTGCTCCACTCAGCGGGTCGAGCGGATGAACGGGGGCGGGAGCAGCTTTCGTGGCATTCGTGTTCATAAGATTCCCGTAAGGAAGTTTGCTGGACCGGACAGCGTGCTTCTGAGCCTCGTTGACGAGCGGCGCACGCTGAGTCGATGGCAAATCGTAGGAACTCAATAATATTTTCGCGCTTGCTTATCGCGCCAATTGGACGATAAAGTGCGCCAGAGGAAATGACTCGGGCAACACGACAGCGCAGACTGGAGAGGAGACGCTCAACATGAAAAAAGTCACGCTCAATGGCAGTTTCCCGATGATTCGCGCGGCGGTGATGGGACCGGTCGTGCGCGCACTCGATCAATCGGGCGCCGATTGCGACTCGCTGCTGGAAGCGTTCGGCATGAGCCGGCGGCTACTGTCCAATCCATATGAAATCCTGCCGCTCACGCGTTATGTGGCGGCCTTCGAGCGCGCGGCCGAAGTGCTCGGCGAAGCGTCGCTCGGCTTGCGCCTGGGCAGCGAATTGCAATTGACAGAGCTCGGCCCGGCGGGTCTGGTGTTTCTGTCGTCGCCGACGCTGAATTCGGCGATGCGCAAGTTCTCGGTCGCGCTCGCGTCGTGGCAGAGCAGCACGAGCGTCGAGTTGCTGCGCGACGAGGAATGGCCTGTCTGGACATACCGGATCAGCAGCGCGCAAATCTGGCCGCGCCGGCAGGATGCGGAATACAGCCTGTCGACCATGTGCAACATGATCCGGCTCGTGCGCGGCGCGGCATGGAACCCTGTCGAAGTGCATTTCGAGCACGCCGCGCCCGCGGATCTCAAAGCGTATGCGCGGATCTTTCGTGTGCCGGTGCGTTTTCAGCAGCCTTTTAATGGCGTGATTCTGCGTCCGCAAGATCTGGACGCGTCGCTCAAAAGCGCCGACACGCAAATGGCGCGCATGATGGAGCGCCACGCCACCGATCTGATCGCGAGCGATGCGGTGCCGCACAGCATCGTCGAGCAGGTTCGCGATCTGATTGCGCGGCGGCTCGCGCATGAAAAGCTGATCGTCGCCGACATCGCGAAAGACCTCGGTCTGTCGCATCGCTCGTTGCAACGGCATCTCGCGCAAGAGGGCACGTCTGTCCGGCAGATTCTGCGTGAAGAGCGTCAACGCAGTGTCGAAGGGCTGCTCGAACGCGACGGGCTCACCAATGCGGCGATCGCTCGCGCGGTCGGTTATGCCGACGCAACGGTGTTGTGGCGCGCAACGCGCAACTGGAAAAAATAATCGCGTACCAGTGCGGTCCACCAGCTTTCATTCCGAAAGCCTCGCGCAGCAAGGCTGACGTCGGAACAAAACCATTCCGGTTTCCTAAGTATTCCATGCAAACCAGCGAGTTCGAGGTTCGCGCCGCATTGGCGCGCTTTATCGAGAATTTGGCGCGGTTCGCGAAGTCACTTTATTTTTTAGCTACCTAACATGCGCTCAGCCCGAAGCATTTGACGTCGGTCAAGCGAGCGCCACAACCTGGGAGTGAGCGGGTTCTGGCGAGTTTCAGACTAGCCAATAACATAGAGGCAGCGATGAATGAACCCTATTCGCCGACCAATCTGGTCGACGCGGAGAACCCCGTGGAGTTGAAGGGCAATACGCTGGGCTTGTGGCAGATCGTGTTTCTCGTGATTTCCGCGGCGGCGCCGCTGACCGGCATGCTCGGCGCGGTGCCGCCCGCAATCAGCCTCGGCAATGGCGCGGGCATTCCCGGCGCGTTCGTGATTGCCGGCGTGGTGCTGCTGATTTTCAGCGTGGGCTTTGCGTCGATGAGCCGGCACGTGGTACGCGCCGGCGCGTTCTACGCGTACATCACCGCCGGACTCGGGCGGCCGTTGGGGATGGCCGGCGCGCTCGTCGCGCTGATGTCGTACACCTTCATCCAGATCGCGCTTTATGGGCTGTTTGGATTCTTCTGTACGGTGATCCTGTCGCCGCTTCTGCACACCGGGTTGCCCTGGTACGGGTATTCACTGATCTGCGTGGCGGTGGTGCAATTCACCGGCATTCGCGGCATCGATCTGAATAGCCGCCTGCTCGGCGTGCTGATGTGCCTCGAACTGGGCATCCTGTTGCTGCTCGCCATTGCGATCGTGATTCATGGCGGCGGCCCCAACGGTCTGACGCTCGCGCCGTTCTCGCCGCAACATGTGTTCAGCGGCCACCTGGGCATTGCGGTGATGTTCGCGTTCGCGTCGTTCATCGGCTTCGAGGCCACCGCGATCTACGGCAAGGAATGCCGCGACCCGAAGGTGACCGTGCCGCGCGCGACGTATGTGTCGGTGACGCTGATCCTGGTGTTCTTCGCGTTCATCACGTGGACGATCGTCTGCGCTTACGGTCTCGCCGACGTGGTCGATGTCGCGACCAAACAGCCCGGCGATTTCTGGTTCATCCAGTCCGGCAAGTACCTGGGTGGCGCGGTGACGACGGTGATGAGCTTTCTGTTGCTCAGCAGTATTTTCGCGAGCCTGCTGTCGTTTCATAACACGCTGGTGCGTTATATCCATGCGCTCAGCATGGAGGGGATCCTGCCGCAGGTGCTCAATCGCGTGCACGACAAATACCGATCGCCTTATGTGGCGAGCTATCTGCAAACGCTGTCGGTGTGTGTGCTGCTCGGGCTCTTCATCGCGGCTGGCAGCGATGTGTTCAACATCGTGTTCAGCTGGAGTTCGGCGCTCGGCACGATCGGGGTCGTGATGCTGCAGGCGGTGACGAGTTTTTCGGTGATCGCGTTCTTCCGCAAGACGCGCAAGGACACGCGCGTATGGCACTCGTTGATCGCGCCGTTGATCGGCGGGCTCGGGCTGTTGTATATCGGCGCGATTCTGGTGCGCAATCTCGACGCCCTCAGCGGCTCCGATAGTCCGATCGTCAAGTCGTTCCCGTGGATCGTGTTCGCCGTGGCACTGATCGGCGTGCTGATCGGTCTGGTGCTGCGCAAGAAGCGCCCGGACATCTACGCCCGCTTCGGCCAGTAAGCGACTCGCGCACTCCACGCTCCCCGGGCGCAAAACAGCCCACCTCACTTTCCGGCAAAAAAATGGCAGACAAATTCGTCAAGCGCTCGGCGCTTGCGCTGGCCGCGCTCGGCCTCGCGATGGGCGCACACGCGCAATCTTCGGTCACGCTGTACGGCACGGTCGACGCCGGCCTCGTCTACACGAACAACCAGCAGACCACGCTCGCCGACGGCAGCACCAACGGGCACGCCAACTACCAGCTGGCGGGCGGCAATCTGGTGCCGTCGCGCTGGGGCCTGATGGGCACCGAGGACATCGGCGGCGGCACGACGGTGAATTTCACGTTGGAGAACAGCTTTCTGATCGGCAACGGCGCGATGCTGCAATCGAACACGCTGTTCAACCGCAATGCGTGGGTCGGCTTGAACAACAGCAGTTATGGCGCGCTGACCTTTGGCCGTCAATACGACCCGTTCTCCGATTTCCTCGGCGCATATGTGTCGAGCAACAACTGGGCGACACTGTACGGTTCGCATTTCGGCGACGTCGATAACCTGAACGAAGCGTTCAACTTCAACAACTCGATCAAGTACATCAGCCCGAGTTTCGGCGGCTTCACGATCGGCGGATTGTTCAGTCTCGGTGGCGTAGCGGGCGATTTCTCGCGTAACAAGGGATGGTCGCTCGCTGCGAATTACGCGCAAGGGCCGTTGTCGCTGAGCGCGGGTTATCTGGAGTTGAACCAGCCGCTGGACGCGGCATTGGGCGGCGCCAACGGTTATATCGGCGACTTCAGCTGCGCGAACCCGGGCGCGATGTATTGCCAGTTGCAGAACGCGAGCAAGGTGCGGATTTTCGGGGCAGGGGGCTCGTATGCGTTCGGCAAGGCGAGCGTGGGGCTGACCTACACGCATACGCGGCTGTCGCAGAGCCAGTACTTCGCTAGTGCGGCGCAGCCCGACGGCGCGGATATTTCGTTCGACATCGCCGAGCTGAACACCACCTACGCGCTTGCGCCGGATTTGCAGCTAGGCTTCGCGTATATCTTCAACGACGCGAAACCGTCGGGCAGTTCGTCGACGCGCGTGCATCAGGTAAATCTGGGGGCGGTGTACAGCTTGTCGAAGCGCACGGCGGTGTACGCGGTGGCGATCGGGCAGAAGTCGTCGGGCGCGGGGCTCGCAATTAATCCGTCCACCGGCGCGACGGAGAATCTTGCGCAGATTCCGAATATCGTCAATTCGGACTCGGATAAGCAGCTCTCGGTGATCGTAGGGTTGCGGCACAATTTCTGAGCGCGCCGCAACCGCAAAATCACCCAGTCTCAATCCGCGATGCGCCGATCCGCCAGCGCGTTCTGGCAATCCGCGAGCACCTGCTTGAGCAGTCGCGCCTGCGGGTCGAGTTCATCGGTATCGAGTATTTCTTCGACCGCGTCGCGCGCCCAGTCGGTATCGACGAAGCGGGCGTGGCGCTGCGCGATCTGGACCGCCGTGGCCGACAGCTTCGCGATGGACAGCCAGTCGGCTTCGCGCGCGCGGCGGTCGAGCCACTTGTGCGCGGCCTGCACGTGGAACGCCGCGTCGGGCCAGTCCTCATTCAGGTAATAAGCACCAAGGCTTCCGCATGTGAGCCAGCACAACAGCTCCAAACGGTCACGGGGACTCAGATGTTGGCGTACATCACTCATGGCGACGCTCGCTGCTGAAAATTGCCCAGTGAGGACGGCGGGCCGCCATCCTCTGCTTTCAGCAACAATATCACGCAAAATTCAAGCTCGCCAATTCCCCATGTACCCTGGCGCACCGTTGCGCAACAAACTTCAGCGGCGAGCGTGCCCCGTGCCTGTGCGGCTAGCGCGTGGCGACGATGAAAAGCCGCGGAAACGGCAGCAGCACCGTGCCATCGTCGAGCGCCGGATAGGCGGCAGCGATTTCGTCGCGGTAGCGCCGCAGAAAGGCCGATTGCTCTGCCGCATCGAGCCTGGCGAGAAACGGCCGCAGCGAGCTGCCCTTGAACCACTCGACCACCGCTTCGGCGCCGCCCGCGAGCGGGTGATGGTAGACGGTGCGCCACACGTCGACCCGCGCGCACAGCGGCTTGAGCAGGCCGTAGTACCAGCCGGCGCTATGGCGCATGGTCCGCTCGACGCCTTCGAGCTTATGCGCCCACGGGCCGTGCGCCGCGACCTCGCGCAGCAGACGGTGCGCGGGTTCGTCCAGATTGTCGGGCATCTGCACGGCGAGGCTGCCTCCCGGCGCGAGTTTTGTCACGAGCGACGGAAAGAGGCGCTCGTGGTCGGGCACCCATTGCATTACTGCGTTCGCGAGGATCAGGTCGTACGGTCCGGCGGCGTCCCAGGTCGCAATATCGCTGACGTCGAACTGGAATTGCGGCAGGCGTTGGCGGGCCGCGGCGATCATGTCGGTGGAACTGTCCAGCCCGCTGACCGCTGCGCCCGGCGCGTGCGCCGCCAGCGTTTCGGTGGAGTTGCCGGGGCCGCAGCCCAGGTCGACGGCGATCCGCACGTCCGTGGCCGGCACCGCCGCCAGCAGATCCCTGACCGGGCGCGTGCGCTCGTTTTCGAACAGCACGTACTGCTTCGCCTGCCAATCCGTCGTCGCTGTCATCTGATTGCTCCTTTGTGCGGAATAGCCGGGCCGGCGGGTCGGCGCCCGCGTTGACGGCGTACCTGACCGGTCCAGTGCGTGTATTCTCGGCGGCCCGACCGGCGCAGTAAAATGAATTTATGATTCCGATTCCTTCATTTCTCTAATGAAAATCGATACCCTCGGCGTGCAGGCATTCGTGGCGATCGCGGATCGCGGCAGCTTCCAGAGCGCGGCCGATTCGCTCCACGTCACGCAAACGGCGATCACGCAGCGGCTGCGCAAGCTCGAAACGTTTCTCGGCGTCACGCTGATCGAACGGACCACGCGTTCGATGGCGCTGACCGAGATCGGCCGCAGGTTTCTGCCCCAGGCGCGGCGCCTTCTCGGTGAACTTGCTGACGCCCTGGTCGAAATCCGCGAAACGGGCGAGGCCCGCCGCGGCGACGTGTCGATTGCGTGCGTGCCGACCGTCGGCGTGCAGTATCTGCCGCGCATTCTTCAGGCGTATGCGGCGCGGTATCCGCATAACCGCATCAAGATTCTCGATCATGCGTCGTCCGCGGTGGAAGAGGCCGTGCTGCGCCGGGAGGTCGAATTCGGCATCAACATCGCGCGCGACCAGCACCCGGATCTGGCAAGCGTGCCACTGACGGAAGACCGTTATGTGCTGATCTGCCATCAGGATCACGCGCTGGCGAAGCGGCGGCGGATTGCGTGGCGGCAACTGCAAGCCTATCCGCTGATCTTTGCCGGCGAGGTGAGCGGCAACCGCGCGCTGCTCGATGTCGCGCTGGAGACGAGCGGCCTCGCGCTGCGCTCGTTCTACGAAGTGCAGCGCAGTTCGACCGCCGTAGGTCTGGTCGCGCAAGGCGTCGGCGCGGCGGTGGTGCCGGCGCTCGCGCTTCAGAAGGGCGCGTATCCTACGGTTTGCACGGTCGAACTCACGCAGCCGGTCGTGTCCCGCACGCTCGTTCTCGTCGCGCGTAAGACAGCGCATCTGTCGCCGGCCGCGCAGGCGCTGTACGACATGATCGGCGAACAGGCGACGCTCAAAGCGAAAGACCATTGAAGAGCTGTGCGTCCACCCATGTCGCGCCGCGCCGCATGACCCGGATTGCATGCGGACCCGTGCGCGCAAGCTGTTCCGTTCCGGTTCATCCAGACATTGCAACCACGAGATGCCACGCCCCATGCTCCAGATACTCGGCAAGACCTCATCCATCAACGTGCGCAAGGTGCTGTGGACCTGCGCGGAACTCGGACTGTCCTTCGAGCAGGAGGACTGGGGCTCCGGATTTCGCGCGACGGACACCGCGGAATTTCGCGCGCTCAATCCGAACGCGATGGTCCCGGTGATCCGCGACGGCGACTTCGTGCTGTGGGAGTCCAATTCGATCATCCGCTACCTGGCGGGCCGCTATCACGGCGACGCGCTTTACCCGGCCGACCCGTGCGAGCGCGCGCGCCGCGACCAATGGATCGACTGGCAGGCAAGCGAGCTGAATCGCTCGTGGAGTTACGCGTTTCTCGGGCTGGTGCGGCACTCGCCGGCCCATCAGGACCGGCAGCAGATCGAGCTGTCGTGTGCGAACTGGACGAAGCATATGGCGATCGTCGAGGGGCAACTGGCGCGAACCGGCGCGTTCATCGCGGGGCAGGCGTTCTCGCTCGCGGACATTCCGATCGCGCTGTCCGTCAACCGTTGGCTCGAAACGCCGCTGCAGCGCACTGAATTTCCGGCGGTCGCGAGGTACATGGCGCGGCTTGGCGAGCGCGAAGGGTATCGCGAGTATTGTCGAAACGGCACGCCGTGAGCGGGGGCGTCCGCGGGCGTGAGAGAGCCCTGCCGCGAGGGCCATGCGCTTCATACGGCTGGCGCTTTGCAGCGCCCGCGTCGCTTACGAAAATCCTTGCGCCGCGGTTACGGATTCATGCGCGAGCAACGCTTGTGCGCACCGCGTCCAGACTCACCTACAATGCCGCTTTTGCGACTCAGATTGAAGGTTCAGGAATGCGGGTATCGAAATTCGCGCTGGCTCTGCTGACAGCGTTTTTCACGGTGAGTGCGAGCGCCGAGATGACGGCTTCGCAATACAAACAATGGGCGCATACGGATAACAACTCCGTCTACGCCGCGTACATTACCGGCACGATCAACGCGCTCGGCTGGGCGAACGGCGACCTGGTCTCGAAGAAGCGACCGCCGCTGTTCTGCCCGCCGCAAACGCTCGCAATCGGCAATCAGAACGTGTATCCGTTGCTCGACGCGTTTTTCACCAACCACCCGGGCATTTCGGACGATTTTCCGATCGGCCTCGCGATCCTGCGCTCGCTTCAGGGCGCATTTCCCTGCTGACCCGGCTAATACGGGGCGCCGGCGGCCAGCCGGAAAGCGTCGACGGCCCACGCCTCGCTCGCGCCAAGCGCCGGCTGCGTGCGCGCAAGCCACTGCGCCAGCGGCGTGAGCCGGATGCCGGCGACCGAACCGTCAAACGATTCCGAAACGAACGGCGCGTCGTCGTCCGGACGGCGGACGACCTGCACGATATGTGTGATGCCCCGTGGCCGGGGATGATTGATTGCCCACGCGGGATTGCCGATCTTCAGTCCGATGGTTGCGCAGCGCGGCAGCGCGCCGGCCGTGATGGCGGGTCCTTGCAGCATGAATCCGGTGCGCTGCCCGATCTCGTCGATGATGCGGTCGGACCAGGTGTGCAGCGCTGCGATGTCGCCGGCGGCGAATAGGGTGCGCCTGGCCGCCTCGTTTTGCGCTTGCAGCGCTCGCGACAGAAGCAGAGCGGTCCAACCCGAGCAATCGATGACCGGCGCTCTCGCCGACAGTCCTTCGGACTTCACGCCGCGCCGGTATCCGACCCGGCCCGTATAGCGTTGCACGAGCTGCCACATGGTGGCTTCGGCTGCTTCGAATGTCATCGCACGCACGCCTTCGCGCCTTGCGCTTTGAGTTGCGGCAGCCCGTCGGCGCGAAACGAACTGTGCCATCACGCGGCGAACCCGCATCGAGCGAGCGCGCCGCCGCACTCCATCAAACCTGCACGAGCTTCGGAATCTGCACGTCGGGATTGACGTCCGCGTCATAGTCCACGCCCGCGATCTCGAAGCCGAACAGCCGCAGAAAGTCGGTCTTGTAGCCGCTGAAGTCGGTGAGTTCGTAGATATTCTCGTTGGTCACCTGATTCCACAGCGCCTGCACGCGCTCCTGCACTTCGGGGTCGAGTTCCTTGTAGTCCGCGCGCAGCCGGCCTTCGTCGTCGAGATGCGGCGCGGCGCCGTACAGGCTCTCCTTGTACAGACCATAGACCTGCTCGATGCAGCCTTCGTGCGTGCCTTTCTCCTTCATGACCTTGAAGAGCAGCGACAGATACAGCGGCATCATCGGAATCGCGGAGCTGGCCTGCGTGACGACCGCCTTCAACACCGACACGCGCGCGTCACCGCCCTTGGCCGCGAGCTTCGCGCGGATGCCCAGCACTTTGTGGTCGAGGTCTTTCTTGGCCGCGCCGATCGAGCCGTTCCAGTAGATGTCGTGCGTGATCTTTTCGCCGAGGTAGGTGAACGCGGTGGTCTTCGCGCCGTCCGCGAGCACGCCGGCTTCGAGCAGCGCGTCGATCCACATCTGCCAGTCTTCACCGCCCATCACCGCGACCGTGTGGTCGATCTCGGTCTGCGTCGCCGGTTCGAGGACCGTTTCCTTGATGACTTCCTTGTCCGTGTCGATGCCGCGCAGATTCACGGCACGGCCGACCGGCTTTAGCGTCGAGCTGAACACTTCGCCGCTCTTCGGATGCGTGCGCTTGGGCGCGGCGAGGCTGTAGACCACCAGGTCGACCTGGCCGAGATCGCGCTTGATGACCTCGATGGTGCGCTGCTTGACTTCATCGGAGAACGCGTCGCCGTTGATGCTGGTCGCGTACAGACCCTTTTCCGTGGCGAATTTCTCGAACGCGGCGCTGTTGTACCAGCCGGCGGTGCCCGCTTTGGTTTCGCTGCCGGCCCGCTCGAAGAACACGCCGAGCGTGTCCGCGCCGCAGCCGAACGCGGCGCTGATGCGCGCGGCGAGGCCGTAGCCGGTGGATGCGCCGATCACGAGCACTTTCTTCGGGCCATTGGCGATGGGGCCGCGTGCGTTGACGTACGCGATCTGTTCCTTGACGTTGGCTTCGCAGCCGGTCGGATGGGTTGAAACGCAGATAAAGCCACGCACGCGCGGTTTGATGATCATGAAGCACCTCTTGTCGGAATTTGGCGACATTATAGTGGCCCGCGATTGCCGCGGGCGCGCCGCGCCGGTTTGGCCGCGCGCCGCAAAATTCGGTTGCCGCTGCGCATCTTGGTAGGATTGCGCCTTTCCCGGCAGACGGTAGCAAGCGTGAAGCGCCTTATCCCCTCGTTTCTGGCGGCCCTCGACACAGGGCTGACCTTCGTGAATCCGCTGGTTGCGCAGGCCGTGTGGCATCTGCGCCATCCCACCCGGCGCGGCGTGGCGTGGGCGTGCGCCGCGCTGCCGGCGCTGCTGGTCCTGTATGTGATCGTGCTGATTCCGTTCACGCCTGGCATCGGCGATATCCGCAAGGCGAAGATCGAACAGCCCGCGCGGATTCTGTCGGCGGACGGCAAGCTGCTCGCCGAATTCAAGCCGTCCAACCGCGAGTGGGTCAAGCTCAAGGACATCTCGCCGAACGTGGTGAACGCGCTGATCGCCACCGAGGATCACCGCTTCTACCAGCATTTCGGGCTCGACTGGCGGCGCACGGCATCGGCCGCGCTGCACACTTTTTCCGGCGACCGGCAGGGTGGTTCGACCATCACCCAGCAGCTCGCGCGCAATCTCTATCCTGACGAGATAGGCCGTGCGCCGACGTTGACGCGCAAGCTCAAGGAGGCGATCACGGCGTTCAAGATCGAGGCGCTCTATACCAAGGACGAGATTCTCGAGACCTACCTGAACACGGTGCCGTTTCTCTATAACGCGTACGGCATCGAGATGGCCGCGCGCACCTATTTCGACAAATCGGCGTCGGACCTGAACGTGCTGGAAGCCGCGACGCTCGCCGGCATGCTCAAGGGCAACAGCTACTACAACCCGGTGCTCAACCCGGAGCGCGCGTTGCAGCGCCGCAATACGGTGCTCCAGCAGATGGTCAAGTACGGCAAGCTGACGCCCGCCGCTTACGACACGTTGAAGGTCCGCGCGCTGCGCATCGACTTCGAGCGTCAGACCGAGCCGGCCGGACCCGCGCCACATTTCGCGCAGCAACTTCGCAAGTGGCTCGCGGCGTGGGCCGATCGCAACGACTACAACATCTACTCCGACGGCCTGGTGGTGCGCACCACCATCGATTCGCGTCTGCAGACCATGGCGACCCAGGCGGTCACGCTGCAGGGCAATCAGTTGCAGGGCATCGCGAACTCGGCGTGGGGCACGCGCGCGGGCTGCGCGGGCGACAAGGATCTGCTGCAGACCTTCCTGCGCGAGACGCCGGACTATCGCGCCGCGAAACAGACGGGCCTCACCGATGACGATGCGCTCAAGCAAGTCGCGTCCAACCGCGATCTGGTGCGTTCGGTCTGCGAGTCGAAAACGCGCGTGCAGGCGGACTTTCTCGCGATGGACCCGCGCAATGGCCAGATCAGGGCGTGGGTCGGCAGCCGCGACTTCAGCCAGGACCCGTTCGACCACGTGCAGCAGGCGCGCCGTCAGCCGGGCTCGACCTTCAAGCCGTTCGTCTACGCGGCGGCGTTCGAGGCCGGCGCCAAACCGTCCGACACTTTCGTCGATAAACCCGTCGAAATCCCGCTGGCGGGCGGCGAAGTCTGGCGTCCGAGCGACGAGGACGAGCCGAGCGAGCGCGCGATCAGCCTGCGAGACGCGCTCGCGTATTCGCGCAATCGCATCACCGCGCAGGTGATGGAGACGGTCGGCCCGAACAAGGTCGCGCGCCTGGCGCGCGCGATGGGCGTGCGCGACAGCGAACTGGACCCGGTGCCGTCGCTCGCGCTCGGCACGAGCCCGGTCACGCTGAAGGAGATGGTCTCGGCATACGGCACGATCGCCAATCTCGGCGGCTACGTGGAGCCGGTGATGGTCACGCGGATCGAGGACCGCAACGGCGAGGTGCTGGCCGAGTTCGCGCCGCCGCCGGCGCAGCAGGAACTGCCCGCCGACACCGCCCGTACGCTGATCGACGTGATGCGCGATGTCGTGAGCCGGGGCACGGGGTCGAGCATCCGCAGCCGCTTCGGCGTGCGCGGCGATGTCGCCGGCAAGACGGGCACCACCCAGGGCAACGCGGACGGGTGGTTCATCCTGATTCATCCGCAACTGGTGGCGGGCGCGTGGGTGGGCTTCAACGACAGCCGCGTGACGCTGCGCAGCGACTACTGGGGGCAGGGGGCGCATAGCGCGCTGCCGATCGTCGGCGATTTCTTCCAGCGCGCGCAGCGTTCAAGGCTGGTCGACAGCCATGTCAGGTTCGATACGACGCAGGAGCCCGGCTGGTTCGCCGACCGCTCGGCCCGCTTGCGCGAGTGGTTCCAGCATCTGTTCGCGGCGGCGCCGGCCAAGCCGGAGAAGCCGGTGGTGGCGCGCGGTCCGGCGCGTCGGGCACCGGTCGCGCCGGTCGCGCCGGTCGCGCCGGTCGCGCCGGTCGCGCCGGTCGAGGGCGGGGTGTCGGCGGGGGCCGCTGCGGCCGCTGCGTCGGCTGCCGCGTCTGAAACGACGGTGGTCGAGCCGCGCGCGCTGCCGCCTTTGCTGCAAGCGCCTGGCTCGGCTGCAACGGCAGCGGGCGGGGCGGTCGATGGGCAAGCGCATGGCGGCGGAGAACCGGCCATCGCGCCGACACCCACGCCGGATGATGTCGTGCCGCCTGATGTCGGTAGTGCTGCGGACGCGGGTGGGTCCGCGAATGGCGGTGGGACGCGGTGAGATCGCGGGGAGGCCGCACGGTTGAGGCCGTGCGGCGTAGCGGCTTGAGTTCGCACAACGCGCGATTGCGTCTGCGCGGTGTGGGTGCCACGGCTGTCTCGGCGCGCGGTTAAGTTCTTACGGTGTAGCTGCTCCAGCTCACGCGCCGCGTCGTCTTCGCGGCGTGGATCGCCGCTGCTCGCGATTTGCGCGGTTAAGTATTCGCCATGGCCGCTCTGGCTCGCGCTCCGCAATTCCGTCCTCGCGGCCTGGCTCCGGCGGCTCGCGCTCTGGGCGGTTACGTCTTCGCATGGCTGTTCTGGCTCGCTCCGCGTAATTGCGTTCTCGTGGCGTGACTCACGCCGCACGCACACGGCGCCGTTAAACCCGCGCCGTGACCGCGCGGGCTCACACTCCGTCTGATTCGATCCTCACACCGTAGCCCCTCACTTCACCCGCCGCTAAGATCGCTAGGACCGCGCCACCTTGGCTCCCGCCGCGCGCGGATGGGGCACCCCCGACGACGCCGCTTCAAGCGACGCATCGTGATGCAGCAGCAGCACGGCCGCCACCCCAACCAGCCCCGCGCCCGACAGACACAGCAACCCGGCGCCGAAACCGCCCGTGCTGTCCTTGATCCACCCCATCGCGAACGGCCCGAAGAATCCCGCCAGATTGCCGAGCGAGTTGATCGCCGCGATGCCACCCGCAGCCGCCGCACCCGACAGGAAAGAAGCCGGCAAGGTCCAGATCACCGGCAGGCAGCCGAAAATGCCGAAGCCGGCGATCGACAGCGCGATCATCTTCTGCACCGGATTGTCGAGACCGGCCGCCGCCGCGATGCCGCCGGCCGCGACCAGCAGGGCGATCGCCACGTGCCACCGGCGTTCGAGCTTGCGGTCGGAACGCCGCCCCCACAGCACCATGCTGATCACGCCGACGATATACGGCAATGACGTCACAAAGCCCGTCTGCAGATTGGTGAGCCCGAACGACTTGACGATCTGCGGCAGGAAGAAGCTCAGCCCGTAGTTGGTGGCGTTCGCGCCGAAGTAGATCAGCGCGATCGCGAGCACGCGCGGGTTGATCAGCGCCTCCTTCACGCTGAACGCGCGCACCGACTCGCGATGCTCGCGCTCCTGCTTCTGGCGCGCGACCAGCCAGTCGCGCTCTTCAGTGGCGAGCCAGCTGGCGTCGGCGGGCTTGTCGGTCAGATAGAACAGCACGACGAACGACAGCAGCACGGCGGGCAGCGCCTCGATCAGATACACCCATTGCCAGCCGGCCAGTCCGCCGTGGCCGTCCAGCGACAGCAGCGCGCCGGAAATCGGGCCGCCGATCACCGTCGACAGCGGAATCGCCGCCATGAAATAGCCGACCACGCGGCCGCGATACGCGGCGGGGAACCACAGTGTGAGCAGGAAGATGATGCCGGGAAAGAACCCGGCCTCCGCCACGCCGAGCAGGATGCGCAGCCCGTAAAAGACGTGCGCCGCGGAGAGTCCGGTGAAGCGCGAGATGTCGGGGATGAACGCCATCGCGCCGGCCAGAATGCCCCACGTGAACATGATCCGCGCAATCCAGCGACGCGCGCCGAAGCGTTCCAGCAGCAGATTGGACGGCACTTCGAAAAAGAAGTACGCGATGAAGAAGATGCCCGCGCCGAAACCGAACGCGCTGGCCGACAGGTCGAGCGCCTTGTTCATCTGCAGCGCGGCAAAGCCGACGTTGACGCGATCCAGATAGGCGATGAAGTAGCAGAGGATCAGGAACGGCACAAGCCGGACCGTCACATTTTTTATGGTGCGTGCTTCGAGTTCCATCTATGTCTCCTCCGGTTCATTTGAACGATGTCGTTACAGGCTAGACCCTGGAGCGCGATTTCGAAAGGCGTTTGCGACAGGCTGCGGGGAAAGCGTGATCGATGCTGGATGCGTTGGTGCCGGCAGTCAGAAGAATCGATTCGACACAGCAATGACTGTGCCGCGGCACGGAGCAGATCGTGCAGCCTGCCACTCAACGCAACCCGCAGCCGAAACCAATGACGCGCCACCTCGCGCCGCGCCTCGCAAGATCGATCCGATCAAAATCTGAACCGCCGCGCACAGCCGCGCTCGAACCATTGTTCAAACGCGCGCAACAGTGTTTTCGAGTGGCGAGACTGATCTCCTGCACTCGATTGCGGATAATTACAGCTTGGTAATCGGGCAAAAGAGTGCAGGTAATAACATGGTCATTCATCATTCGGAACGGACGCTCGAACAGGACGATGCGTCCGTCAGGCGCGTCAGTCGACGGGCGCTATCGAGGCGCATGCACGGCGTCATTGCAGTCGTCGCCGCATGCGCGAGCATCGCGGGATGCGCATCGACGACCGACGTCGTCGCCACCGACAAGCCCGGTACCTATACGGTCGCGGCAAGTGCGACAGGCGGGCGCATGGCGTGGGCGCGTGCGCATGAGCACGCGGTGAACGAGGCGCGCGACTACTGCGAGCGTCGCGGCATGCAAAGCAGTGTGACAACGGAAACCGTCAGCGGCGTGCAGATGATGACCGAGCATGCATCGTCAGTCAATTTCGAATGCCATCCGAAGTTCTAGCTTGGAGCGGGCAGGGGCGTGGAATGCGTCGCTGCTCATCAGCGTATGCAGCAAGCCGACGCGCTCCGCTTGCAACGACGCCGGCGGGAAGCTTCGACGCGCCAGCCGCCTGAGTGGCCACTATCGACGGCCACCACCCGCAATCACTTCTTGTCGAACGTCACGAGGTTCCTGTCTTTCGTATCCGCCACGAAGATGGCGAGCAGCTTCGCCGGTTCGGCAGCGCTCGCGTTTTCGCTGACCGTGTGATGGACGCCGGGCTTCTCGGTCCAGTATTCGCCCGCGTGATAGACGCGCTCCTCGCCATCGTTGACACGGCTGCGAATCGCCCCCGACAGCACGTAGCCGACCACGAAAGCCTGTCCATGCCGATGTGACGGCGACTTGCCGCCCGGCGCGTAGTCGACCACTAACGCCGTCATCGTCTTGCCCGGCACGTTCGCGATCGCTTCCGCGAAAGCGGGTGTGATCGTTTCGCGCGCAGCGGTGGCATCGGCGGCGAACGCGCACTGCGAAGCTTCTATGATCGACAAACCGGCCAGCGTTGCAGCGGCGATAAGGGTGCGGATGTTCATTTCGTCACTCCTGGCAAAGCGTGATGGCTTCATCGTTCGTATCGAAGGCGTAAGCGTTAGCGGAAACCGTAACCGGCTTCGTGCCACTCGCCCAACTTGCCGCCACCGCGGCCAGTTCCGCGCGCGCCCGTTCGAGCGCTTCGGCGCGCGCCTCGGGATTCGCAAACTGCAGCGGTTGCGCGTCGACGAAAGTCGGCCCTGCGACGCCGAGGAATCCGAACGCCGCTTTTAACGCCGGCGTGAGCGCGTCCATCGACTCGTAGGGCGAACCCGTGCGCAAGTCCGCCCCGCGGCTCGTGATGAACAGCACCTTCTGCCGTACGAGCTGCCCGACGACGCGGCCGTCGTCCGAATTCACGTAGGTCAGGCCGGTACGCGTGACGCTGTCGATGAACGCCTTGAACGCGGAAGGCATCGACCAGTTGTACATCGGCATCGCGAACACCAGTGCGTCGGCGGCGAGCAGGCGCTCGCACAGCGCATCCGACGACGCCAGCGTCGCCTTCATCGCCGCCGTGCGTTCCTGCGCGGGCGTGTAGGTTGCAATCGCGAAGGCTTCGGTGACTTGCGGCGGGGTATCGACGGTGACGTCCAGGTAATCCACTTCGAGATCCACGCGCTCCGTGCGCAGACGTTCCAGAAAATAGCGGCTCAACGCGCGGGAATTGGACCGCTCGCGTTTGGCGCTGGCGTCGACGTGCATGATCCTCATGATTTCCGTCCTTCCGGTAGTGATTTGGCTTGAGAGCAGATTAAAGGCTCGACTGGCTTTATCAAATGACCGGTTTTGGCTAATTCAAGGTAACCACTTTGGGACGCCGAGGTGAGCTGCGGAATAGGGCGCGCGGGTATTGGCGACGCTGGCGTTTGCCGGTTTCGCGGCGGTGCTTTTCATACGCTCGCGCTACGTATCCGGCGGGGATGCACGGTTCGCTGAGCGGTAGCCCTTCTCAGGCGCCGGCGTTCTTCGAATGCTCGCTGAACACGCAGGCGGCGAGGCACGGGCCGAACGAGATTTTCTGGCTGTCGGCGGTGATCTTGGTGTTGATCATTCCCGTGCAACGGCGAATCTCACCGCTTGCGATTTGTCGGGCGTTTGATGAACGGGCCGCCTGCAAAATCGATCGACGCGCGGCCTTGAGACTCGGCTTTCGAACGGGAACGGCGAGCAGGGCGCACGGATGCAGGTTCAGCCCGCGCCGTTTCCAGTCGCCGTGACATGCTTTCGAGACGCTGCCGAAGCAGTTCGGTGGACGCAAGCCGCTCGGCGAGCGACGCGTCCTTCTCCGCCAGTTGCGCATCGATCACCGCACATCTTGCCGTCGACGCGGCCAGCTCGTCCTTCGCGGTAGCGAGCCCATCGCACAGAGTTGTCGCGCTCAGAGCGATGTGCCTTCTCCAGCAGCGCGCACCGTTTCGACCGACAGACCGATGCCATGACATTCCCGCAGCTTCTCGCACGCGAGCGTCGGCCCGAAATCGGCATAGCGCTCGCGAATGACAGCCAGCGCGCGTCGCGCCAGGCCATCGGGCAACTGATGATTGCCCGGTCGGCCGCGCTTGCCTGACACCAGCCCGGCTACGCCGGCAGCCTGGTAGCGCTGCACCAGGCGTTCGACCTGACGCACGCTGAACGACAGTCGCTCTGCCGCCTGTCCCGGTTTCAGACGCCGCTCACATACGGCCTGGACAACCTTCAGCCGGTCCAGCTCAGTCATCGACATGGTGATCGTCCCAGATGCGTTCATTGCCAGCGCTCCTGAAGGGATACTGGCAGCCAGCCTGGACCCGCAAACACGACATTTCAATTTAGCGGAAACGCGACATCTGAACTTTGGACTAACATCCTTGTGGTTGATAATTAGGATTATGTCAAATCTAGTTCGCGGTTGCGCCGCGTCCCGTTCGTGATGCTGCGCCGGATGGCTGAGCCCACACCCTTTCGGCGTTTGCGCTGCCCGTCGATCTGCGCACGCGCCTTGGCCAGCATGCGGTCGATGGTCGCCGCGCTGACCTCAAGTAGCTTGACCTTGATGACCGGATCCAGGTCGAGATGGCCGTTCCGTTCCATGGCATCAACCAGCTTCGGGATCAACGCCTTCAGTCGCTTGCCGCAAACCCGGTCGGCCGCTTCCCACAACACCGTCAGCGTCTGGCGTACCGCCTCGTCATACAGCCGGTTGCGGTCGCGCGTCAGCTTTGCCGCGCCGGGCGCTTCCCGTAACAGGCGGATGGCGTGCTTGCGGTGATACCCGGTCAGCGCTACGAACTCGTCGAGAATCCTGATCCGGTCACCGAACGTCGCGCTGCCATACCTCAATTGCAATGCTGCGATCAACTCCTTGCGTGTCGTCATGCTGATTCGCCTCGTCACCTCGTGTCGCCCCTGCCGGACGATCCGGCTGGCAGCAAACTACGTGAGGCAACAGGTCAGCGCGAGTTGCAATTCTGATGAGTCAATGCGCGTCAGCCGAAGTCTGTCATCGTCAAAAGCCGTAGATACGATTTCGACGAGACGGGTCTCCTGAAGAGCGATCGCATCTGGAGCACCAGGCGCGACCTGGCTGGGCGCATCGAGTAGTAGAAGGACGCCCCGGCTGCGCCGACGCGCGAAGTCGGATGCTGCCGCGAGATACGGCGGAGCTGCTGGTTTCTCCTGGCCGATGGACTCGCTCTCGATCATCGCGAACCGCACCAGTCTTCAGGCTTGCGCCCGAACGGCGCAAATCGTTCACACACCGCGATCGAACAAGCGGACCGCCTGTTTGATCGCTGGCATGCTCTCTTGGCCTTAACTGAACTCGCTCGCAAGTTATTCCCGCTTCGAACTGAAAAAATGGATCTGAATAACGCCGCTGTGGCGACCGACTGCCCACCGCCCTCACCTGCACGGCACGGAGACGACGTTTGCGAGAAAACGAACAGGTACCCTTTCGATTGTCACGCGTAATCGCAAGGCCGAATCAAGTTATCTGCGGGGCACTCGCCAGCGTAACTCCGGTAGGCACCTTCAGTCCGTGTGACGCTCTCCTACACTGCAAGCCGATGACCTGCCAACGCCGGCCGTGCTATCGCCGGCGGGAAGACGCACCAGCAGCCGTCATCGTGGCGAAAGAAGAAAATCGCGTGCGAACCGCTCGGGGCCAAGGCCTCGACGCGCACGTAGCGTCTCCTCTCGCAACCGATGCGGCCGAATTGAATGACGCGGAGCCGCGTCGTCGGAGTGGGGGCAAGCCATTTCTCTACCAGGAATCGCAGGGACTTCTCGGCGATGTTCATGTTCGCCTCCTTCCATTTCTGCCGCAGCTCACGTCGATCGGCGGTTGGTGGCCAAGCGCTGCGACCTGTCGATCATGCTGCGTACACTGAACTAAACCACGCCGACGTCCGCTTTATTCCCGAGGCTCGATAGCGGGCCCAAAGCTTATCGCGCCACGATGCCGCAGTGAATCGCCGCAGCGGCGTTGACGGGTCTGGTCCCACGATAGACATTCGCGTGCTCGTCAATGCAAACGACCTCATCGGGAAGGATTGACGAAACGTGCTGCGCATACGGGTTGACCCAATACCGTTAGTGAAACTCCGGATTCTTTGGGAATCTGCAGTTCGCAGCTGTCGATTTTCGTGCGAGCCGGAAACACGGTCCATCGACGATTTGTCACAGGCTTGCGTCTTGTGCTCACAACGCGCGGCCCTGGTCCTGAGGCACGCCGGAATTGGCGAAAGTCTTCTCAGGTAATTGCGTCATTGCCTGGCGGCCGTCGTCATCGGATTGCCCATCCTCGTCCTGCATCGCACCTCCCTGATCTCCGCTGCTTCCGTTTCTGCCCGTTGCATGAACAGGCGAGACGGTTAACTCAATTGTGAACGGAGCAATCAGTCGACGTTAACCCCGTTGGCTTTTTGGCAACCAATACTTTTCACAAGCATGCGAATTCACGCGCCGACGCCGACATGCCGGCGGTGTGCTATTGCGTCGTCGAAAGCAACGCAATGATGTGTTGATGATCCACCGGGAACGCCAGTGTCCGATGCCATTCCAGGCGTCGCGCCAGTGATGAGGAGCGATTGATGAAAAGCCCGCGTATTGCCATTCTTGGCTTCGCGATCGAGTCGAACCGGTTTGCGCCGGTCTCCACGCGTGCCGATTTCGTATCGCGCGCGTACTTGCCAGCAGCCTTGTTGCTGGACGACGCCCGCAAAGAAGCGCCGGTGATGACGCCGGAAATTCCCGCGTTCGTTCGAACGATGGATGCGACCTCTGCGTGGACACCTGTCCCGATCCTCTTTGCCAACGCGGAGTCGGGCGGCCCTGTCGAACACGCATTCTTCGCCGACACGCTGCGCGAATTCGAGCAAAGGTTGCGTGCGGCACTACCGCTCGACGCTGTCTATATCTGTGAGCATGGCGCCGCCATCACCACCGAAGAAGACGATCCCGACGGCGCGGTCTTCACGCTCGTACGCAGCATCGTCGGACCCACCGTCCCCATTGTGGCCACCGTCGACCTGCACGCCAATGTGTCCGACCGGATGGTGGACGCCGTAGACGCGCTGATCTCGTACCGTCGCAATCCTCACACCGATATGGCCGAGCGTGGCGCCGAGGCCGCCCGCATCCTCACAGAATTGACAAACGGCATGCGCACCACTGTCGCGCACATACGCATGCCCGTCTGCGCGCCTCCGACCCAGTTGCTGACCGCCCCAGGAACCGGACCGTATGCCGAGATGATCCGGCGCGCGGAAGCGCTGGACGACCCGCGCATCGTGAACGTCTCGATCGTCGGCGGCTTTGCGTTTGCGGACACGCCGAAGAACGGCTTGACGGTACTCGTTACGACGCGCGGCGACGCGCCGCTCGCGCACCAGGTGGCGAATGATCTTGTGTCGTATGCATGGCGGGAGCGTGCCGCATTCACTCCGGTTCTGACGCCCGTCGACGAAGCGGTCCGCCTCGCCAAAGCGACGAGCGACGACCCTTCGCTGGCGCCCCTGTTACTGGCCGACGTGGCTGACAACCCGGGCGGCGGCGGGCGCGGCAACACGCCGTTCGTGCTCAAGGCGCTCCTCCAGTACGAGGTGCGGGACGCGATCCTCGGTGTCATCACCGATCCAGACCTCGTGGTGGACGCGTATGCGGCAGGCACCGGGCAAACGCTGGTTGCGCGTTTCAATCGTACCGAGACCACCGTGCATTCGGAGCCGTTCAATACGCCGGCCCGCGTGCTGAAACTGCACGACGGCAAAGGTGTCGGCCGACGCGGACAACTGGCGGGCTGCAGCTTCGACCTTGGACCGTGCGCGGCGCTGCAGATCGACGGCGTGACGGTCATCGTCATCAGCAAGCGGCATCAGTGCCACGAGCCGATGTTCTTCGAAATGTTCGGTATTGACATTGCGCGTGCGCGCGTCGTCGTCCTGAAGTCGCGCGGACATTTCAGGGCGGCATTCGACGAATTCTTCTCCGACGCACAGATCGTGAGCGTCGATGCACCGGGCCTGACTTCGCCGATCCTCGCAAGATTCGATTTCAGGAAGCTGCCGCGCCCCGCCATTCCGCTAGACGACATTTCAACGTGGAGTCCGACGGTTCGTACGGTACTGCCGAGGAGTGAGCTGCGATGAACGCACCATCCAGCGAAGTCGCCCCGTCTGCACGGCACGCCCCTGGCACGTACTGTTACACGAGAGGACTTTCCCGGTGAACGATACATTGAACGCAACGCGAATCAGACCACAGACTGCGCGGAAGGTCATCCTGCGCCTCGCGCCGCTATTGATTCTGCTCTATATGGTCAACCAGATGGACCGGGCGAACGTCGGCTATGCGGCGCTAACGATGAATCGTGAACTCGGCATGTCGGTGTCCCAGTTCGGACTGGCGGCCGGCCTCTTCTACGCCGGGTACATTCTGGTCGCCGTGCCGAGTAACCTGATGCTGGCGCGCTTTGGCGCGCGGCTGTGGATGACGCGTATTCTCGTCACCTGGGGGGTGATCGCTTCGCTGACGGCATTCGTCAACAGCGCCCACATGTTGTATGCGCTGCGCTTTCTCCTCGGAATCGCAGAGTCCGGATTTTTCCCGGGGATGGTGCTGTATGTCACGTTCTGGCTGCCGCGGCAGGAACGGGTGTGGCTGATGTCACTGCTCTTTCTCGCCATCCCGCTGTCGAACATGCTCGGCGCACCGATTTCGACGCTCGTCATGGAGCATGTGCATCTCTTTGGCTGGCCCGGCTGGCGCTCGATGTTCTTCGTCGAAGGACTGCCGGCGATCGCACTAGGCGTCGTCACGTTCATCGTCATGAAAGACCGCCCCGACGACGCCCGCTGGTTGAATGTCGACGAGCGCGCCGAACTAAGCCAGGCGCTCGCCGTGGAGAGGCAGGAAGCGCAGCGGGTGTCGCCGAAAAACGCGTGGCTTGCGTTGCTGGATCGGCGAGTCCTCGCCTTCGGACTGATCTACTTCGGAATCAATATCGGCGTCGTTGCGCTGTCGTTCTTCTTGCCGCAGATCGTCGCTGAGTTCTCCCGCATGTTCGCCGTCAAGTATTCGGTGTTCCAGGTTGGACTGATCACCGCTGTTCCGTTTGCGGTATCGGCCATGACCATCCTGTTGTGGGGACACTATGCGCGACGAACCACGCTCAGCGCCTGGCACGTTGCGATCCCGACGGCGGTGGGCGGCTTGTCGTTCGCCGCAGCGCTGTTTTTGTCATCGCCGTACGAGGTGATGGCGGCGTTTACGCTCGGCGCAGTCGGCGTCTACACCCCGCATGCATCGTTCTGGCAGTTGCCTCCGCGCTATCTCAGCAATGCCGCGGCTGCGGCGGGTATTGGGCTCATCAACACGATCGGCACGCTGGCAGGCTTCCTCGGACCTTACGCTACCGGCTGGCTGCACGATATGACCGGCTCCTACCGTGTGCCGATGCTCGGTGTGGCGGGAATGATGTGCGTGTCCGCGATGATGGTGCTGTTTGTAGAGCGCACAAGCCGTGCGGCGTTGCAGCCACTGAGCGAGCGCACCCCGCGTAGCGCCTCTTGATGCCGGACACGCGGCATCGGGATTTTTCACGAACTCAGGGTGTACGACGATGCGCAATGACGCAAAGCTGGTCCTTATCGATAAACACCAGGTCGAGGCGTTGCTAAAGCCTGATCACGTAGTCGAAGCAGTACGGGACGCGTTCGCTCTGCACAGCCAGGGCGAAGGTCGCGTCTTTCCTGTTGTCAGGGAGCCGCTCGTCACGGGCGGCGTATTCGGGATCAAGTCCGGTGACGTCCAGTCGCAGGCCCTGCTCGGATTCAAGGCAGCAGGGTTCTGGCCAGCAAATCGCGGACTGGGTGGCGAGCCGCATCAGGCCACCATCATGTTGATCGATCCGAAGACCGGCCGGCCTGTATGCGTGATCGACGGTAACGCGATCACGACGATGTGCACGGGCGCTGCAGGCGGCTTGGGTTTGACGCTCCTTGCACGTCCGGACAGCACTCGCCTGTGCGTGTTTGGCACTGGCGTGCAGGCGCGCGTGCAGGTCAGCTTCGCATTGCGCGTGCTGGAGCCGCTTTCCATCGTCCGCTATGTCACCGTCGACGGTCAGCGCGACGTTTCGTTCGAAGCGCATTTCGACGGACGCTGCGAAGTCTCGCATTCGACCGACCGTAACGCAGCCGTCGCCGAAAGCGATGTGGTGATCACGGCGACGCCGGGCTCCGGTCCGCTCTTCGACGCACAGGCGGTACGACCCGGCACGCACCTCAACTGCGTCGGCGCCGACACCAAAGGCAAACGCGAACTTCCAGACGGTTTGCTGAAACGCGTCCGCCTCTTTGTCGACGACCGGACGCAGGCGCGCGAAATCGGCGAGACACAATGGGCGCCCGATACGGCATGTATCGAGATCGGCGATCTGATCACGGGCCGGCTGCCGGTAAACCGGCAACCGGACGACATCACCGTGTTCGACATGACGGGTATCGCCCTGCAGGACCTGACCGTCGCGCGTCTGCTTCATGAGCGCGCCTGCGAAACAGGTAGGGCGACCTCGCTGGCGTGGCCCTGGTAGTATCATCGGCTCGGCGGCCGGAAGCTCAGGTCCTGCCCGCTTCAGGCAGTTAGCGGGCAGGACCGGACGAACGGCCGGACCCTACCAGGCAATCTGTTTCCAAAGGACCGGTAGGTCGAAAGCTTGCGCAACGTGGTTGAGCTGCCCCTGCGCTCAACCGCAGTTCCCGCAGGCGGGAGACGTCCGGATAGAGAACATGACTGATGCCCCTTCCACTCGCGCCCCAATGCGTTCAAGCTCACGCCTCACGGCTGACGATTTGAATGCCCCAGCCATACGGCAGGCGCGCACCGATCTTGCCGCGTGCTTTCGCATGGCTTCGCGACTCGGCCTTCACGAGGGGATTTGCAATCACTTCTCCGCGCTGGTGCCGGGCTATCCGACGCTCTTTCTGGTCAACCCGCTCGGTTACGCATTCGATGAAATCACCGCGTCCAGCCTGCTGGTCTGCAACTTCGACGGTGACGTTCTTGCGGGAGAAGGAAAGCCCGAAAGCACGGCCTTTCATATCCATGCGCGGGTGCATATGCGTCATCCCCATGCGGCCGCCTGCTTTCATACCCACATGCCGAACGCGACCGCGTTGTCGATGCTCGACGGGCCGCCGTTGAGATGGGCCGGCCAGACCTCGCTGAGGTTTTATGGCCGGCTCGCAGTGGATGAGCACTACGGCGGCCTCGCGTTTGACAGCGGCGAAGGCGACCGGATCGCCGCCGCGCTCGGGAGCGCGGACGTGATCTTCCTGAAGAACCACGGCGTCATGGTCGTGGCTCCAAGCATCGCGAAGGCATGGGACGATCTTTACTATCTCGAACGCGTGTGCGAAGTGGAACGCATGGCGCTTTCGACAGGCGTGCCACTCAAGCCAGTCGAGCCGGACATCGCGCGGTTGACCTTCGAACAAATGGAGTCTGTCGCCGACGAAGGCAGTCGGCTGCACCTCGACAGCATCAAGCGCAGACTGGACCAGCTGGAACCCGACTACCGGGATTGACGTGCGGCATGGCGTCTGGTCGCATCGCGGCGTCGCCGTGCGCGGTCACAAACGTTCAGGCGGCGGTTGTACGATCCGTCAACTCATCGGTCCACAAGTCCTGCACGCGCCGATCATGCTGGGGCCGCTCGTTGCCGACGCGCGGCAGCCACGGCTGTTGCAGCGTCGACGCCTGGAGAAGCTCCAGAAAACGCGTCGCGCGCAGCGAGCGTCCATGCCGCGAGCTGATCAATGCGACGATATCCGCGTCCGGTTGCGCCCATGCGTCGAGCAGCGCGACAAGCCGACCCGCGTGCAGATGCTCGGCGACGTCCCACTCGGAACGCGCAATGATGCCGAGCCCGGCAAGCGCCCAATCGCGCACGGTGCCACCGTCGTTGCTTGTCAGCACGGGCTCGATCCTGACGCTCGCCGGCGCACCCGGGTGTTTCGGCGTGAAACGCCACATTGTCACGTCCTCATCGTTTTCGCGCAGCGCGATGCAGTCGTGCATGCGCAGTTCGTCCGGATGCTGTGGTGGGGGGGGGGGGCGCCCCCGCCCCCGCCCCCCCCCCGCCCGGGCCCCCCCCCCCCCCCCTCCCCCGCGGCGTGGGGCCCCAAACCCCCCACAAAAAAAAAACCCGGGGGCGCCCGCCCCCC
>NZ_JARESU010000107.1:0-29834 GCF_046027075.1 Paraburkholderia sp. RL18-085-BIA-A
CTGTCCGCTATGTTTCTGACCTATGAGTAATAAGCGATAATCGAAAGTAAGCCCACCTTCTGATAGAAATTCCCGATCGTGCGCCGTTCCCTGCAGCAAATCGAAACGTTCTATTGGACCGCCCGTCTGGGCGGCTTTCGTGCAGCGGCGCGCCACCAGCATTTGACGTAGCCGACGATCTCCGCCCGCATTCACGAACTGGAGTCGCAACTCGGCGCGCAGTTGTTCAAACGGGACCGCGGGCGCACCGGGCTGACGATGTCGGCCAGGATGCGCAACGTTGTCACGGCGGCGGCCACCGCCGACGCGATGTTCTTCCATTGTGATGCCACGCGCGCCATCGCCTGTGGGCGACTCCGACTGAACGACCTCATCGCCAGCACTGCGGCAAAATCACCAGCGCTCCGAGCAGGAACGCTGCGATAACCGCGGTGTCGTGCATTCGTCGCATCGCTTACCGACATCTTGGGCAAGTGTACGCGAGGCCGTCAGGCCACCGTGCCGCTCGTCTCGACCGCATTGCCCGGCTTGCGGTTGCCGATCACGAAGATCATCGTGAGCACCCCAATCAGATCGATAGCCGCGCCGAGCATGAAGCCGCTGCCATAGCCGCCGAGGTACTGCACCGCCAAGCCCATCATCGTCGGGCCGACGATGCCGGAGATGTTGCTCATCAGGTGCACGAACCCGCTCACACCACCGAGATGCCGCCCCGGCACGAGCTCGTGCATGGTGGCCCAGCACGCCTGCGACGACGCCGTGAGAAACATCACGGCGCACGCGACCAGGATCACCGCTGGCGCGGTGGAATCCACCATGCTGACGCCGAGCATCGCCAGACCCGAGAGCGCGAGCGGCACCACTGCCGAGATCTTTCGAGCGAGCAGCTTGTCCTTCATGCGCTTGAAGAAGGCGTCGGCGATCAGGCCGCCGCCAAAGTAGCCGATGCCGCCACACGCCCACGGCACCGCGCTCAGGACGCTCATCTGCTTGATGTCGAGATGGAGGGCGTTGGTGAAGTAGCTCGGCATCCACGAGATGAACACGAACAGCGTGTAGTTCACCGCGAACAGTCCGACGCCGAGCGCGAGCGTGCTCGGACGCATCAGGTAGCTGCGCAGCGGCATGCTGTCGTTGCCGGCTTCTGCGGGATGAATCGCGCTGCGGCTCGCTTCGATCATCTCGCGTTCCATTGCGCCGACGCGACGGTTCTCGGCCGGCTTGTCGGTCGCGAACAAACGCCATGCAACGATCCAGACGAGCCCGAGCGCAGCGATGATCACGAATGAGGTGCGCCATCCGTACGCAACCGCGATCAGCCCGACAATCGGTCCGGCGATCGCGCTCCCAACGGTTTGACCGGAGAACGTGAAGCCGATCATCGTCGAGGTTTCGTGACGCGGAAACCAGTTGGTGATCGCGCGGTTCGTCGTCGAATTCATCGGACCTTCGCCGAAGCCGAACAGCGCGCGGGAGAGCAGCAGCGTGCCGAAGCCGGTCACGGCCGCGGTCAGGCCGCAAAAGATTGACCAGCTGCCCATCGCCCAGCTGAACACGTGGCGCGGTCCGTATTTGTCGGCTAGGTGGCCGCCGACGAACGCAAAGATGGAATAGCCGAAGAAGAAGCTGCTGAACACGATGCCCAGTTCCGACGGCGAGAGGCTCAGTTCCTTGTTGATGATCGGCGCGACGACACCGAGTGCCGCGCGGTCCATGTAATTGATGGCGCCCGCGACGAACAGCAGCAAGGCGACGACATAGCGATATCTACCGGTCTTCATTTGTCTCCAATCCTTTGGGAACCCCTTCCATCGCTGTCAGGTAGTCGCGTGGCTTGATGAAGTTGCCGACTGGACAGCCGCCGCAGTAACTGCGATATGCTCCGCCGTTCCGCCAAGCGGTTCTTCGTCGCGAGAAGAGTAGGTTTTCCCGAAGCGCGAATCTACTCTACGGTGGGATATGCCAACGCCCCGTTAGCGTAACTTGCTTATACGGAGGTATAAGCGGTTCTGTCGCATCAAGGCGGTGCGATATGATTTGCGTCGACAAAACGAATCGCATGCTCAATGAAACAGACCTAGACCGCCTACCGATAGACGGGCGACTTCTTTTTCCGTAAACTTCCGCATGGTGGATGGTTTTTTGGTTGCTGGTTTCCGACTTCGACAATCAGACTCTCAGCTGAAACCTCCACCGCCTTCAATCTCCCGCCGAAGCAGCGCGCCTGACCGCGGTTATACGCCCGTATAACGGGGCAACGCTAACGCGGTATCAGCATATCCAACCGTAGAGTAGATTCGCCCTTCGGCAAAACCTATTCTTCTCTTATCGAGAAAGCGCTCGTCGTTTGCGTGTTGACCCAATACGACTTCGGACATGCTGTCAGAGAATGGCTCTCACTTGCTTCGAGATAACAAGCATGCAATCCGAGAGACAGGATCGAGTCAGAGGTGATTGACCAGAATGGAATCAACCCGTCCGGATCAGCGACGAAGGGCGCCAAGGCGCGTTGATAGTGAATGCCACAGGAGATTGCCATGTTCGTCTATTCGATCCGTTATCGCTCTGGCTGCGGCCGTTGGTCGGTCGCCTTCGCACAGGCCGCCTCACAGTCCGACGCTGAAGCGATTGCAACCTGCCGTTATGGCGCTTTCCATTCCGTCAGCCGTGCCGGCTTGGTCCGAGTATAGAAAACGTAGTTGTGGTGGAGGCAGCTATGGAATTCGACGCATTTATCAGACAAGCCGAACGGGACGCCAAGGTGGTCGACGCGCTGTATATCGCGCGTCACATGCTGGCGACGTACCACGGTCTCATTGTCCATTCCGAACGTGAACAGTTGAAGATGGACTTTAGCCCGCAGATCGAGCAGATCGACACAGCTCTTCGCCTCCTTGGCATCGATATTGACGATCCGATGATTGCCCCTACGCCGGGAGCCCGCAGATCGAGCAGATCGACACGGCTCTTCGCCCGCTTGGCATCGATGTGCAACCGCGACCGCTCTTGAGTGACGACATTGGACCACCATTCAACTGGCCGCTCCAAGGAACGGACGAACGACCGAAGATGGCCGCACGCATGCCCCATCCAGAGCGCATGCGCAACCTGAACTTCGCAAGACTGTGATCGGCAGCAAGCCACCACTGCGGCCCTTCGGTTTTCTCCACAACGGACGGTCAGCCTCGGATTAAAAAGGTACCTCGCGGCAAATTTGTCATGTCTGTGTCCGTTTCGTGTTATCTACTACCTGATATCCTCGACGCGATATCCGCAATTGCTTCACGACATGGATAGATCCGTAGAGTGTCCGGCGTCGTGTTTCCTCACATGAGCCTGAGTTTTTTCAAACAATGGTTAAAAGCCCCTGCAACCGTAGGCGCAGTGGCTCCTTCGTCGCGCTGTCTCGCCGACGCCATGGCGGACGGTGTCGAGTCGTTCGAGGCAATCGTCGAGGTGGGTGCCGGCAGCGGAGTCTGGCTGAATGCGCCGCCAGCGAACGTCTGGCATCTCAGCAGCGAGACCAACTGGTGAAGTAGCGAAACGCGTGCCGTATAACCGGTGATATACAGCGCAGCTATTGACGGCTCGACCACGTTATGAGCGACTCGGACAACGGCCGTATTCCTGACGATCGGATCCTTGAGGTCCAGAAAACCGCCGATTCGCATGAAGTCACAGTAAGCCCTCGCTCGCGCCTGTTTTCGATGCAGATTTGTAGCGGCGTTGTCGACAAATCAAGCGCTCAGCTCGAAGGACCGCTATTGGCTGCCTTCTGTCCCAAGCGGCGGACTCGGGTCGACAGACGACGAGCATCCCATCTGCCCGAGCGCAGATGTCCGCCCACTTGATCACGTTGATTTAGCGACGGGCGAAGGCAAGCGGTCAGGCGTTTGAGCACTTGGGCCACTGCCGGGTTCAACGTCTTCATCGGGCTTTCAGTCGCTCATGTTGTTCCGCACATCATAGCGGGGCGCCTTATTGCAGCAGAACCCAGGTGCAGCGCGTACCTATCCGGCATGGCCTCTCCTTATATGAGAAAGGACATTCTCAGATGTAGCGATTTGGCCTAGCAACGGACGCTGAGGCCTGGGAGGCCGCCGCGTATAGAACCGCTATCGATCAGATGTCGCGATTGTTCCATGAAGTAGATGCGAGTGCAGGATTACTGCTGCGGCCTTTTTCCGAGAAGCTTCCAGCCGAAGACATCCACGACCTAAAGGTGCCGCGCCAGATGCCCAGGTCGGGCGCACCGCGCCGGCGGCTTCGCGCGCACGTTTTCCTGGATGTGATGCGGTACGCTCAGACGGGACCGCACGCAGGGACGCCGACCGTCGCGCCCACAAGCGCGGCGAGCTCCGGCGCAGGTTCGCTGCCTCGCCGATAACGCGAATATCTTCGCTGCCGGGCCTCCGAACTAGTCCACCCGATTCTGAAGGGGATCGTCGAAGAGATCTGGTGTCGTACCGTGCTGCCGCGCGGGCAGGTTGCCACTACGAACCTGCGCAAGCACGGCCGGCAGCAACCAGTTGTCTTCCATTGCGTCGATGCCGTTCTCGATCATCTGCTTCAGGAAAAGCGACTGCTTTCGTCCTGTGACTTCTGCCAGCAGCCGCAATCTCTGCTCGATCGCGGGATCGACGCGTACCGCGATCACCTGCAGCTTGTTCTCCGCCTTCCTTCTCAACGTATGCTCCTGATCACATCTGCGCGCCGGGAAGGGGCGCGGTCGCGCGCTGTTTTACCACGATCGGCGGGCAGTGTCGTGCATGGGGGACGACTCAACGCGCGCCCGGTTCTGGATATTGTGTCCGCTCCGCTCTATTCCGTTCGATCGTGTGAACTTTGCGACCTTCGAAGCAAGACGGCGGAAACAAGAATGATATTCGGAGGGGTATTTTCCGAACTACGCGACGCACGGCGGGCGCAGGGCAAGCGTTACGGGCTGGAGCCGCTGTTATGTGCGATCGTGATGTCGCCGATGGCGGGTGCCAACTCGTTCAGGACGATCGAGATCTTCATTGCCGAGCGACTCACGGAGTTGAACGAACTGTTCGGTACGAGCTGGCGTAAGGCGCCGAGCTGGGTGGACATCCGCAAGTTCCTGCTCCAGATCGATGAGAGCGAGCTGGAGAGCGCGGTGCGTCGTTTCGCGCAAAGCCAGTCATCAGCGCCATCCGGACGACAGTTCATTGCGCTGGACGGCAAGGCGTTGCGCGGCAGCGCCTTGCGTCTGGATGACATGGGTGCCCGACACATCGTTTCGGCGTTCGATCAGCATGGTCTGATCGTGCTCGGCCATGTCGAGGTCGCGGAGAAATCGAACGAGATTCCCGCTGCGCAGGATCTGATCGAATCGCTCGGGCTGGAAGGCCGTGTCTTCACGATGGACGCGTTGCACTGTCAAAAAAAAACGCTAGCGCTCGCGCGGGAAAAGGGAGCCGACGTGCTTGTGCAGGTCAAGGGCAACCAGCCAACCCTGCTTGCCGCATGTGAGGGCCTTGCCTCCTATTGCGCTGCGGCCCAATGCAACGTGCAACACAAAAGGGCACACGGCCGTATCGAGACGCGTATCGTGCGCATCTGGAGTGTGCCGGAAAACTGGCTGGAAGATGACTGGCAGCCGCTGGTACAGCAGATCGTCTGCGTCTCACGTACGGTCGAACGCCGCCACTGCACTGACGGTTGGGTCCGCACCAGCGAGACCGCGTGGTGGATCAGTACATCCGGCATGAGCGCCGCAACCTGTCAGATGGCCATCCGTGGCCACTGGTCAATAGAGAACCAGAATCATCATGTGCGCGATGTGGCCTTGCGAGAGGATCACTGCTCGACGCGAACCAAGCCCGGAATTTTGGCGCGCCTGCGCTCCATGGCCCTGAACTGCATGCGGGCTACATCAGGCCGAAGCATCACCATCGAGCGGCACCGCAACGCGCTGAACTTTGAACATTTGCGGCGCTGCGTCTGTGGAGCCACGAGACATTGACAGCCTTGGGCGCCCGAAACTGCCGCGTACCGTCGAGCGTCGATTTCGGTGGACGCGTGATGCGAGGCCTAGGACACGACGGCGACGGTCGCCATGAAGGGCACAGCCGTGTAGCGGAGAATGAACTTGATGGGCGTCATTGCAGGTTTTTCGAAAGACGCTCGAGCCGCGACCGTGCTGACCCAACGTTTAAACTGGTGCGTGACGCAGCCGAGTGGCGGGACGGCCTGCGACAAGCCGCAGGCCGTGCGTCTGGTGCGCTCTGAGCGAACCGGGAACGACACCGGACGCCTGTCGAATATATCTAACTTCGGTGAGGTCGGCGCGCGGCACTTTGCCACAGAATCAGTCGACCTGCGAGGCTTCGTAAAGCTGACTATACTGAAAGAAATCGCCTTGATTCAGGCGTGCCTGGCTCAAGCGGCGGGCTCCGGGCAGGACGTCAGGACGAACAGGCCTGGCTGCAGGGAGAAACGTATGTTCAAGCATCTGCTGGTGCCGACTGACGGGTCGGCCCTCTCTGAAGCCGCGATCCAGATGGCGGTGACGCTTGCCACAGAAAGCGGCGCCAAGGTCACGGGGCTCCATGTCATCCCGGAATTCCATGTCCTGGCGTATGGCACCGAAATGATCGCGGACACCGAGGACCAGTTCATTCAGGTTACCCGACAGCATGCGGATAACTATCTCCTGGTCGTCACAAAAGCGGCTACCCAGGCCGGTGTCGAGTGCGATACGGTTACCAGGAACCACACTCACCCGTACGAGGCGATCATCAGCGTTGCAGCGCAACGAAACTGTGAACTCATTGTCATGGCGTCCCACGGCCGAGGCGGCATGCGTGCCTTGTTGATCGGCAGTGAGACCCAGAAGGTGCTGACGCACTGTCAGATCCCGGTTCTCGTCGTCCGGGAGCCGACGCAGACCGGTGCGGGCCGTGTTGTGGAATCCAGCACGCCATCAACTGAATCAAAGCCTTCTTCGCCCCAGACGTACATCGTCGCCCGCGCTTCGCTCGCGGTCATCCCGGTGCGTGCCTCGCCCCCATCGCCGGCACCGCCACGAGGCTGGCAACGGTGACCGTGGACTTCAGGCTTTCGCGCGTGCGCGGAAAACGTCGGCGGACGTACTGAGCGGGTTCGGTATTCAGTCGGCACGTCCGCTGCCCAGCACCCACACCGCAACGATCACCAGAAAGATCGAGCAGGAGCCCCACTGGGTCAGGACGCTTGACCATGCCAGCGCTGGATTCGAAGTCGCCTCTGTATGGCCGGCCATATGCAGGAGTACACCGGGCGCGAGCTTCAGCTGCCGTTCCACGGCCCACCACTTCAGAGTCAGGGCAATCGACGCCAGTCCGCTGCCGATCACGATGGCGCCGAGGAACGGGTCACCACCCGTGCGCGACCGCCGGGACGCGAAGCCTCGCGTGAGGTATGTCAGGGCGGTGCCGTTGACGATGGCCGAGAGCATCACAAACCATAGTGTGGAAAGCGCAGACTGATCGCCACCATGAAGGCGATTATCGTCAGCACCTGTGGCCCTGCTCTGCCGATTGCCTTCAGCGTGCTCAATCGCTCACTCATCGCCCGTCGTCCTTGAAAACATCAGCGTGGCACACTGGGGCGGTCATCACACGTGGGCTCCGTGCGGAACCCTTACCCGTGAACGCCGTGATTGGCGAGTGTCCCGGACCGTGATCATGACGGGGAGGTTGCGTGTTTCGTACGAAGCGCGGCGAGAATGCCTCTCAGGATATCGATGGGGGGCGGCGGACAACCCGGTACCGTGACGTCGACAGGAAGAGCTTTCGAGAGCGGTCCACACACGGCGTAGCTTTCCTTGAACATGCCACCGGTGCAGGCGCACTCGCCAACTGCGACGACCAGCTTCGGATGGGGCGTCGCTTCGTAGGCCCGCCGCACCGCTTCCTTCATGTTCAGTGTCAGCGGGCCCGTGACCAGCAGCATGTCGGCATGGCGAGGACTCGCGACGAATCGGATACCCAGACCTTCAATGTTGTAGTACGGATTGTTGAGCGCATGGATTTCCAGTTCGCAGCCATTGCAGGAGCCCCCATCGATCTCGCGAATGCACAGCGCCCGGCCGAGTACGTCGAGTATTTCCTGCTGGATCTGCTGGCTTTCGGTGCGCCATGCGTCATCGCCTTCCGGCACACGCTCATCCGGTGTGTCAGTTCTCGCGATCTGTTTGAGAAGTTGCCACATTACAGGTCGTGTCCCGCGTAGTTCAGATTGAACGACTTGTTGATCAGCGGGAAATCGGGAACGATATTGCCGATGATCGCGTGTTCCAGTGCCGGCCAGTTGTGCCACGACGGGTCATGGCAGTGACAGCGCAAAATGGTCCCATCAGCCCCGGTCTCGAGTGCAATGAACACGTCGCCCCGCCAGCCCTCGATCCATCCCACCCCACAGGATGGTGCGCCTTCGTGTTCAATGGCCGTGACGATGTTACCGCCCGGCAGGTCGGAGAGGAGAGTCCGGATCAACCGGACCGATTCGTAGACCTCGTTGAACCGCACTGCGACCCGGGCTGCCACGTCACCCCGGTCATCGCTGACCGCCTGCACCTGAACCTCGTGGTAAGGCGCGTAGGGATGATCGACGCGCACGTCGATTTTCCGGCCGCTTGCACGTCCAATCAGCCCGCACACGCCGAAGTGCTCCGCCACTCTTGCGGAGAGGATGCCCGCACCTGCAAAGCGATCCTGCAGCCCTGACTGGTCGTCGTAAATGTGCTGCATCACACGAACCTGCGCGTCAATCTGGTCGCACTGCGTCAGTATCGCGGTGACGAAGCGCGCATCCAGGTCCGTTGATATCCCCCCGGGAACGATCCGATCCATCAGATAGCGATGTCCGAAAGCCTGATTGTTCAGACGCAGCCAGTCTTCCTTCAGACGGGAAAACTGTGCGAGGCCATACGCGAACCCCGCGTCGTTGCCGAGCGCTCCAAGATCACCCAGATGGTTGGCAATGCGCTCGCGCTCGAGCAACAGCGCGCGCAGCCACTGCGCGCGTGGCGGAATCCGTCCATTCAACGCGCGCTCGACCGCCATGCAATAGGCCCACGTAAAGGCGACCGTGGTGTCTCCGGCGATGCGTCCTGCGAGACGGTGTCCGTCGAGTGCGGGCATGTGCTCGAAGAGCCGCTCGATTCCCCGGTGCGCATAGCCCAGCCGCTCCTCGAGACGCAACACCTTTTCGCCGACGACCGAGAAGCGGAAGTGTCCGGGCTCGATCACGCCTGCGTGGATCGGACCGACGGCAATTTCGTGGACACCGTCCCCATCGACGTGGACGAACGGATAGTCCGCTTCCTGGGATTGAAACCGCTCGGTCCCGGAGGACAATTTCTGCAACGGAAAGTAATCGGCAGGCCAGTTGCCATGATTCAGCCACGGCCGTGTATCTTCGGCGCCGATCGCACGCAGCCCGACCAGCTCGTAGACGGCCCGTTGCATACGCGTCGCGCATGGAAAGACGGTCGACAGGTCTGGGTATCCGTCGCTGTCCCCATGCCCGTCGCCTACCGGCGACTGAAGCCACAGGATGCCGTCTTCCAGTGCATACGCGGCGGAGATCACAAATGTGCCGGCCGTCTCTTCGGTACCCCACAGGGAGATCAGACGGCCACCCGTCTCGCGCACGGTGCCGGCGGTGCGGGTCCACGCGTCATGATCGACCCGTGCGAGAAAAGCCGACGACCTGCCCGCAAACACGGACAGGCGAACCAGGTTGGGAAACCCGAATGCTTCGATGTGCATGTGTCACCCCGCGATCATGGCCGCCGCCTGCCGATACCACGTCGCAAGATAGGGCGGAATGTAGAGTCCCAACATCAACCCGATGCCAAGATGGACAAACACCGGCAGCAACGCCGGCGGGTGTTCAAGAACCTTGGCCGTCGTGTCCCCGAACACCATGCCCTGCACGCGCACGAAGATGGCCGCGAACGCCACAGCAAGCGCGAGCAACAGGAAGGGCGTGGCCCACGGGAGTTTGCTCATCGCGGTGGTCAGGATCAGGAACTCGCTCGCAAAGACGCCGAATGGCGGCATGCCCAGGATTGCGAGCGCACCGAGCATCATGCCCCACCCAACGGTTGGGCTCACGCGCAACAGGCCGCGAATGTCGTCGATCGCCTGGGTGCCGGCCTTTTGCGCCGCATGCCCGACGGTGAAGAAGATGGCCGACTTCACAAGCGAATGCACCGTCATGTGGAGCAGACCCGCAAAGGTCGCAATGGGGCCGCCGAGCCCGAAGGCGAACGTCATCAGACCCATGTGCTCGATCGACGAATACGAAAAGAGCCGCTTGACGTCTTTCTGCCGGAACAGCGAAAAGGTGGCGATCAGCACCGAGACCAGTCCGAAGCCGACCAGCAGGTGTCCCGGCAGGCCGTTGTGGAGTGCGCCATCGGCCAGGACCTTGCAGCGCAGCACGGCATAGAGCGCGACGTTGAGCAGCAGGCCGGACAGCACGGCCGAAATCGGCGTAGGGCCTTCAGCGTGTGCATCGGGCAGCCAGTTGTGCATGGGCACGAGGCCGACCTTGGTGCCGTAGCCGATCAGCAGGAACACGAACGCGAGCGAAATGATGGTCGGGTCGAGACTGCCCTTGACCGCGTTCAGACTGGTCCAGAGCAGCGCATCGCCGCCGCCGAGCTGCCGGCTCGCGGCGAGATAGAGAAGGATCGTGCCGAACAGCGCCTGCGCGATGCCGACGCCGCACAGGATGAAATACTTCCATGCGGCTTCCAGACTTGCCGCCGTGCGATAGACGCTGACCAGCAGCACCGTGGCGAGCGTGGCGGCTTCCATGGCGACCCAGAGAATGCCCATGTTGTTGGTGAGCAGCGCGAGCAGCATCGCGAAGATGAACAGCTGGTACATGCTGTGGTAGAGGCGCATGCGAGGGCCGGTCATCTTGCCGCGGTCACGCTCGATGCGCATGTACGGCCTCGAAAAGATCGACGTGGTCCAGCCGACGAAGGCCGTCAGTGCGACCAGGAACACGTTGAGCGGATCGACGAAGAACAGCTTGCCCAGCGCGAACGCAGGCCCGTGCGCCACTGTTTGCACGGCGAGCAGCGTGGCGGCCGCGAATGTGAGGAAACTGAAGCCGACGTTGAGCTCCGCCGCGACATGGTGCTGTCCCACGAGTGCCAGACTTGCGCCTGCGAAGAGCGGGATTCCGAAAACGAGCAGCAGTACCCAGGCTTCAGTCATCTGTCAGTCATCTTTGAGTTTTTCAAGGTGGTGAATGTCCAGGCTGTCGAACTGCTCGCGAATCTGGAACATGAACACGCCGAGGATCAGGATGCCCACCAGCACATCGAGTCCAATGCCGAGTTCGACGATCATCGGCATGCCGTTCGTGGCCGCGGCCGCGGCAAAAAACAGACCGTTTTCCATCGACAGAAAGCCGATTACCTGAGGGATCGCCTTCGCGCGCGTAATCATCATCATGAACGACAGCAGCACGCAGGCGAGGGCGATGCCGAGCGTGCCGCGCGCGACCGACGACGCGAGCTGGCTGATCGGCGATGCGACATTGAATGCAATGATCACGAGCACGATGCCTATCAGCAGCGTGGCGGGAATGTTGAGGAGCGACTCCACGTCCGTCTTGACGTTCAGGCGCTGCACGAGCCTGTAAAGAATCCACGGAATCAGGCCGACCTTGAGCACCAGCGTGAGTGCGGCGGAGATATAGAGGTGCACGTCGGCGGTGACGTATCCGAGGATCACATTGGCTGACACGAGTGTCAGGCCCTGCAGCGTGTAGAGGTGAATCAGCGACAGGATCCGGCGCTGGCTGAGCATCGCGAACGACACCAGCAGCAGGATCGCGGCCAGGAAGTTGATGATCTGCGTGGCGAATCCGTGCATCACGCCCCCAGCAGGAAGTGAACCAGCATGCCGATGACGGCCAGCAGGAACGCTGTCGCGAGGAACTCCGGCACGCGGAAAATACGCATCTTCGCGTTGGTCGTCTCGACGACCGCGAGCGCCGCGCCCCCCACCAGCAATTTGACGAAGAGCGCCGGTATCGCGAGCAGGAGCGCCATCGGATTGCCGGCCTCGGCGATGCCCCACGGAATGAACAAGGCAACGCCGATGCAGGAGTACGCGAACAGTTTGAGGTTCGCGGCCCATTCCATCAGCGCGAGATGCCGGCCGGAATACTCGAGGATCAGCGCTTCGTGGATCATCGTGAGTTCGAGGTGCGTGGTCGGGTTGTCGACCGGCAGGCGCGCGTTTTCGGCGAGCGACACCATCGTGAATGCGATCCCCGCGAACGCGAGGCTCGGATAGATCGCCAGTTCGCGATGGCTGAGCGTGGCGACGATGGTGGTCAGCAAGGTCGACTGCGTGATCAGCGACGCCGAAAAAAGGACCATCAGCAGGGCAGGCTCCGCGAGGAAGCCCACCAGCATCTCGCGGCGCGCGCCGAGGGTGCCGAACGCGGTGCCGATGTCCATCGCGGCCAGCGAGATGGCCACGCGAGCCAGCGCGAAAAGACCCACCAGGGCGATCGCGTCCGCGGCCGGCGAGAGCGGTAGATCGGTGGAAAGCGTGGGCACGATCGCGCAGGCGAGCGTCATGCATGCCCAGACGACATATGGCGCACCGCGGAATATAGGACTGGCGTGGTCGGCGACGACCGACTCCTTGTTGAACAGCTTGTGTAGCATCCGGTAAGGCTGCCAGATGCTCGGCGCCCGGCGGTTCTGTAATCTGGCGCGGCACATGTTGACCCACCCCGTCAGCAAGGGCGCCGCCGCCAGTGCGAGCAGGATCTCAAGCCCCTGGGAGAGCAATCCGGAGAGCGTGATCATCGCCTCACCAGCATCAGCAGCACGATCAGCACAAGAAAGCTGTGCATCAGATAGACCGCGATGCGGCCTGTCTGGAGCAAGCCGGCCAGTGCCGCGATGCGCTTGACCAGCCGCGCGATCGGCTCGTAAATCAGGGTCCACGCGCGATCTGTCACGGTGACGCTGTACGCGGGGTGTTCGTCGAACGGAGAGGGCAGCCGCCGTTCGATCCCAAACAGCGGCGCGAAGATTTCTCGGATCGGCTGCCCGAACCCTTCTGCCGTGTCCTGCATGCGCGCGTTCACGAACGGAAAGCCACAGGCCCAGGGGGGCGCCCGCCGCAGGCGCCCATGGTAAAGACGGCGCACCAGCACCCACGCGAGCCCGCAACAGGCCAGGAAGAACAGCAGGAAAACCACCGGCATGTAGCTGGCCCGGCCTACGCTGGTGGGCGCAAACAGCAGCCAGCCATTGCGCGCGACGGCCCCGCCGATGCCGGCTCCCACCAGCATCTGGGTGACGCGATCCAGAACCACCACGAACTGCACCGGCAACAGCCCGAGCAGCACGCATAGCGCCGCGAGCCACGCGAAGCCAACCCGCTCCCACGGGCTCGCATCGCGTGCCTCGCGCAGCTTCGGCTCGCGGGGCTGGCCGAGAAAGATGATGCCGAAGAACTTGACCATCGTGTAGCCCGCGAGCGCAGCCACGAGAGCAATCAGCGCGGCGACGAGCGGCGCCACCATGTTCAGGAACGGGTCAGGCAAGCCCGGCGTGAACAGAAAGCTCTGCAGTAACAGCCATTCGGAGACGAAGCCGCTCAATGGCGGCAGGCCGGCGCTGGCGATTGCGCCCACTAGTGCGGCCCACGCAGTCCACGGCATGAAACGGATCAGGCCACCCAGCCGCCCGAGATTGCGCTCGCCCGTCGCGTGCAACACGGAACCCGTCCCAAGAAACAGCAGGCTCTTGAATGTCGCGTGGCTGGCGATCTGGTAAAGCAGCGCCGTCAACGACAAGGCGGCCAGCGCGTTCATCCCGTACGCGCGAAACAGGACCCCCAGCCCCATGCTCACGAACATCAGGCCGATGTTGTCGATCGACGAGTACGCAAGCAGCCGCTTCATGTCCGTCTGGATGGCGCTGAACACGACCCCGAACAGGGCGGTGAAGAGTCCGAGTATCAGCATGAGCACGCCCCACCACGCAATCTGCACGTGCAGCAGGTCGAACACCGTGCGTAGCACGCCGTAGAGGCCGGCTTTCAGGACGAACCCGCTCATGAGGGCGGATACCGGCGACGGCGCGGCCGGATGAGCCTCGGGCAGCCAGACGTGCAGCGGGAAGATCCCCGCCTTGGTGCCGAAGCCAAACAGCGCCAGCAGAAACGCGATGGATGCCCAGAACACGTCCAGATGCTGCTGACGCATGTTGGCGAACGTATAGTCGCCGGTATTGGCCTGCAGCAGGCCGAAGCACAGCAGGAGCGCCAGCGCGCCGACATGGGAGATCAGGAAGTAGAGCCACGCGGCCCGGCGGATCTCTCCAATGCGGTGATTGGTCATCACCAGGAAGGTGGCCGACAGCGTCATCGTCTCCCACGCCACCATGAAGCAATACGCATCGTCCGCCAGCAGTAGCACCGCCATGCTCGCGAGGCACACGTGATATTCAAAGCAAAGCAGCCCGGGCGGAGTGCCTTCGCCCTTGCGGAAATAGCCGGCGGAGAACGCACTCACGCCCGTGCTCACCACGCCGAGTACGCAGAGGAAATAGGCCGACAGGCCGTCGAGCCGCAGATGGAATGGCAGGTCCGGCAACCCGAGTGGCAGGATGACTTGCTGGGGACCTGAGAAAACGCCAGTTAGGCCCAGTCCGCTGAGGAGCAGGCCGAATACCGCACCCACCGGAAACAGTCCATGCGCTACCACCCGTGTGCGGCGCAGGTTGGCGAGTCCCAGGACTCCAACGACCAGCCAGCCTGCAATCACAAGCAGCACATAATGGATGACCAGCAGGTGTTCCATCGGCGTTGTCTCCGGTGCCGTCAGACGTCCTGTTCGACGGTCGTTGTGTTGGACGAAGGGTATCCCGGAACGGGCTCTGCCCGGTGATGACGTTCCATTTTTTTGACATACCGGTACAGGTCGAGCCCCATCGATTTCGTGATGGCTTCAGCGCGGGCATAGAGGTCAAGCCATCCCGGTACGGTCTCCTGCTTGACGCCGATGGCAATGGTGTTGCCTTCGCCTCGTACCATGGTACGGAACAGTTTTCCGTCGCACGCACGGCGTAGCCGGTCGAGGTGGGTGGCGAGTCGCGCGTCGCTGTTCAGCAGGTTGGCCACCAGCACACCTTCGCTGCGCAGCGCGGTATGACAGCAGTCGTAAAAGGACTGGCTTGACAGGCTGGCAGGTAAGCCGAATGCGTCGAAGCCGTCGAGCAGGATCACATCCGCGACGCCAATCCTGTCCGAGAGATACTCTGCTGCGTCGGCGTGCACGATCTGGAATCGCTCCGATTCAGGCGGGATGAGAAACCATTCGCGTAACGCGATCACTCTCTCGTCGATTTCGACCGTGGTCACCCGCGTCGACGGAAACTTGTGAAAGCAGTATTTGGACAGCGATCCACCGCCCAGCCCCACGATCAGGATGTCCCAGGGGTCAGGGCGAAAGAGCTGGAAGGACATCATGGCCCGCGTGTACGACAGGTCAAGCTCGAGCGGAGCACTCTTGCGCATCGAGCTTTGTATGCCGAAAGCGTCGAAACACAGCGACCGCGTGCGCAATCCCTCGCGTACTACGGGTTTGCCAAAGGTCTGTCCCCAATGCTCCGCGAGAGCATGCCTGAGCTGATTGTTGTGATCGGCTGACAATCCCATGGTTTCCTGAAGTTGCAGATCAGTTGTCGCAAGGCTGAGCCATGCAGCAACCGATGAGTCACGGTAGCCTTAATGTGTCCGCCCGTGCGATGCCGCCCCGGTTACCAGGCGATTTTCGAAACGCGACACTGCTTGAGTGAGCATACGCGCCGCGTTTTCGAACAGGGCGTCCGGCTCGAGCATGACGGCTGCTTCAGCGAGACGCCCTTGCGTGATGGATATGGCGATCACCAGCGCGATGGTATGGAAGCTCGCGTGCGCCAGCTTCAGTTGCTGAAGCTCGGGAGCGTCCTCCCACCGCAGGCCATCTTCATGAATCCAGCGCCCGAGCGCGCAGCAACGTTCGTTGGCGAACGCGGATGTGACGAGCCCCACGCGCTTGTGCATCCCCTTGTGCATCGCGTTACGCAACGCGACGCCAGTTAGCCGGTGCTCTTCAAGCGTGTTGTCAAACGGCATGGCACTTTTCCTTAATGCGGCGCGCCAGGCGGCCGGCATCCTGCAGGTTGGCTGGCTTTGTCCTCTCGCTACCACAAACCGCGTCACCCCTGTGTCGCTGCCGACGTGTATGCGGCCGTAGTTTCCCTGCGCGTTTCTCCCTGGGGAGAGGCTTTCGCCCGCGACATCAAGTTACCAGTTGATGATAATTACGTTATCATCCTAGCAGTTTTATTGATCCGGTTCCACACGTGATGACCCGTCGACAGGCGCGGAGTACGTGTCGTGTTCGTTCAGGGCATCGGAATGCGGGCGTTCATCCTGCGCGTGGAATTTCAAGCAGCCAGCTTGCTGCACCGGTCCCTGCCTGCGCCGAAGTGCGGTTGGGACGCGCGAACACACGAGTCGATACCTGATGCCAGCACACTATTTCCGGACCCTGACGGGAAGGGATCGCAGCACCGAGGCCAACAGGCAGCTTGGTTTCTCGCTTGCGTTCGTGGCTGGCGCTACTAACGCCGGCGGCTTCCTGGCGGTGAAGCAGTACACGTCCCATATGAGCGGCGTAGTGTCCTCGATTGCCGACCAGGCGGCGCTGGGCGACCTCTCACTGGTTCTGGCCGGCGCTGGATCGCTGATCTCGTTCCTGCTGGGCGCCGCCTGTTCCGCCGTGCTCGTCAATTGGGGGCGCCGGCGGCGGCTGCACAGCCAGTACGCGTCGCCGTTGCTGATCGAGGCCGTCCTGTTGCTGTGTTTCGGGCTGCTCGGTAGTCATCTGGCGCTGTGGGAGACCCTGTTCGTGCCGGCGACGGTCGTGCTCCTCTGCTTCATCATGGGTCTGCAGAACGCGATGATCACCAAACTATCCGGGGCAGAAATCCGTACCACCCACATGACCGGAATCGTGACGGACATCGGCATCGAACTGGGCAAGCTCTTTTACTGGAATTCCGCGAGGACCGACCCCGGCGCACCCTTCGTACTGGCGAATCGGACGAGGTTGAAAGTGCACGGGACGATGCTGTCCATGTTCGTCGTCGGTGATTTTGCCGGGGCGATGGGATTCAAACACATCGGCTACGCCGCGACGATACCGCTTGCGGGCGTGCTGATTGTTCTGGCCATCGTGCCACTGGTTGACGACCTGCGCGCGCAGGTCTATCGACTCGACCGTTAGGCGCCGGGCACAGGTCGCGAGACAGGTTCCGGGTCAGTGCCGGTTGCGTTATCGGCACCTTCATGGTGGCCGCCGTTCCCCGATCCCAGCAGTGCAGGGTGCAGCCGTTCGTTTAAGAGCCACGTCGACCCTCGATGCGCGAACGCTCTCGATGCGCACGTGCGTGTGCATCGAAGAACGGCGAACAGCCTGGCCCGTTCTTCGGAATAGGTACTCCAGAATCATGGTAATGTAATTATCATTGACTTATCCTTAAATGCTAATAATATAGCAGGCTTGGGCAGGAATCTTGTTGGTCACGTTGCAGGCCGGGCTTGCGGGAAACGAGGTGTATGCCTGCGCGCGGCAGGGAGGTCGACGTGATTGATGCAAGTGTTCCGCTGCTGTCCCACGACTACACGCACCTGTATCTGCGGGACGTGATGGGTCGTCGCGGATTGATCGTTATCGGCGTGGGCAGGGCGGGCGAGCGCGGATTCCAGATGCTTTACCGTTTTTCGGATATCTGCGACCGCCTGGAAGAATGTGGAGTCAACGTCATTTTTGTCTATCAGAGGGAATCGGCCCGTCATGTTCTGGATGCGACCTCCCTGCTCGGAGCCCGCTACAGGCAGAAGCCATTTCTGCTTCTGGACGACGATGGCCAGTTTTTTGTCGGGCCGCTACACCCAAGGTCGCTTCGCGCCGTTTATCTCGATCGCGAAATGAAGCGGCTCGACACGGCCGAAATCGCTTTGGGGAGTGAAAGATGGGACCCGTTGTTGCGGGTTTTCTTTGCCCAGGTCATCGCAGGTTCGATGCACTGAGCGCGCCCGGCGGGTTCGGACCCGGGTTACGGTTTATGCATAAGGGAGTGGGTTGGTCGAAGCATTGGTTCAGGTGGGCGACCCGTGGGGTTTGAACGGACACGGGTCGGCGAGGCTTGCCGTTCACGCATCCCGGTTCGCGAGCGACATCATCTGCAAGGCGAACGGCCGGTCCGTTAATGCCAAGGATGTCATGTCGGTGATGTCCCTGCGGGCAAAGCCAGGCACGCAGCTGCACATCATGGCAACCAGTCCTGACGAGACCGCAGCGCTTGAAGCGCTCTCGGCCATGCTGCGTACGCAGGAATCCTCTTGACGGACCGCTGCCAGGGGGGGGCGTGGCCCACGCCCGCCGATTGCCCCTGCATCGGAATCTTTTGATCACGCACATGAAAAGAAAGAGGAAGGCGAACAGGCCGGTGGTCATAGAGAATGACCAGGTCGTTTCACTGTACTTTGATGCGCGCGGGGTGCAGAGCACCATGTTGCGACGCGATCCGTACGCCCTTGCGCTGGGCTATACGCGCACCATGATGGGCTTCCTGCTGTTCCAGCCATTCCCACGCCGCATTTCGATGATTGGTCTGGGTGGCGGCTCGCTGGCGAAATACTGCTATCGCCATCTGCCCGACACCATGATTTCCGTCGTCGAAATCAATCCCCAGGTGATCGCGCTGCGCGACCGGTTTCATGTGCCGCGTGACAGTGACCGCTTCAGGGTGGTTTGTGCCGATGGGGCGCAGTACGTCACGGTTCCGGATCACCGGCCCGACGTGCTGCTGGTCGACGGTTTCAATGCCGATGGCCTGCCCGCAGAGCTGGGTAGCAGGACGTTTTATGAAGCCTGTCGCCGCAGGTTGAGCGATGACGGCGTCCTGGTGGCCAATCTGGTGACCGACGAACCGGATTTCCATCGCTACCTGCGCTCGCTCAGGGAAGTCTTCGCGAACGCGGTGACGCTGGCGCCGTCCGAAGGCAGTGAACACAACGTTACTGTTTTTGCGTGGAAAGGAGTCGATGAGCTTCCGTCTTTCGCAGCGATGCTCGACCGGGCGCGCGCACTCGGACCCACGCATGCGGTGAATCTCCATGCGACGGCCACGCGCATCGAGTACGGCAAAAAATTTAACTGGCATCGATATGAGCAAACGTGCTGAGCGGATGCGTCTGTCGCTGACGGATCGCAACCCCTGCACGTTCGTGGCCTGTTTGAGCAGGTACATTCCCGAGGATGGAAGATGACAGCGGGAAGCCACAACGACAGCAGCCCCTTGACCCATGCTGCGATCTGGGCGACCCGGGCTGGACAGGATTTTCTGCGTGCCAGGGCGGAGATTTAGCGCACCGTTGCCGCGCGTTGCACGTCGTTGGCTTCCCGGCCACTAAAAGGCTGGGCAGCGGCGAGCATGCGGGAATCGCCGGCCACCGTGTGATTCTGGTGCCACGAAGATGACTCGGGCCACGCGATGTATTATAATTTAATTAACATAATTGGACTTCGCCCCCGTCATGGAAACGAAAAGCGCTCGACTCACGATTCTGATCGATCCTGTGAAGAAGGAAGCGTTCGAAAAGCTGTGCGCGGCGCAGGACCTGACGCCCTCACAGGTAGTGCGGCAATTGATCCGCGACTACCTCGATCAGCATGGCGTCAGCTACCGGACCAAAAGCGCAATTGGCGCGCGTCCGCGCCGAAAAACCGCCTGAGGTACGCCTGCGCCAGGTCAGTGATGTGATCCCGCGCAGGCATCGCACTGGGTCCTGGTTCCACGGCACTGCAGGTCTCGTGGGCATCCAGGTTCAGCGCGCATCGGCAAGATAGCGCGATGAGCGTAACGTGGCAATGTCCGGCCGTCGCGGACGCAACGATATGACAGGTCGCAGGATGCACCGTCTTGAGACGAACGCAGAGTTGCCGTGCTTTCTTGCGTTATCCGAGATATTTGCCTTTCGCACCACCGGAGCGTGGCTGCAGCCCGATCATCTTGTTGATGAGTACGAGGATCTGGCTGCGTCGCCACGATCATCATGCCGACTGGCGCCTGCGGGTTGAATTGAGTCGAATGGCCGCGGATCTCGCGCGGCAACTCGTGAAGGCCGGCGACATCGTGCGCGGCCAACTGGATGCATCATGGTTCTTCACCAGCGACATGCCGATCAACTTCGCATCACCGCGGGTGATCGTCGTCTACGCCACGATGCGTGACTACCCTGAGCAGGGACATTAGCGGCGTTGCGGCATAGCCCTGGCATGCGACGCAACCCCCATGCTGCCTGTCTCATTCCGGCTCCCGGTGCCTTGAATGTCACGGCTTCCTGGGGCCGTTGCATGAGGTGCCTATATCGACCGTCGCGCGTGCCTGCATGTTAGCGGACGCGTCACGCGGCGCTTCCGTTCCGGCCGCACAGATCGGGCGCCCGTCAGCCATTTCGTCAGCCGGTCAGCTTCTGCCTGAATGTCCAGTCCGAAGCGAGCCCCACGCCTTGCTTCAAACGGCGCGCGGCCCCGCGCAGGTTCAGGGGATGTGTCGTGGCCAGGACGCGTGCACGCGCGAGGAGCTTATCCCGGGAGGGAAGTCTCGGCGCGCCCTTCCAGGCAAACAGCGTGTAGTTGCAACTGTCCTCGGCCATGAAAATGGAAAACGACTTACCGAACACTGAACGCACCTCTTCCAGGTAGTATGGAATATGAGGGTCATCGGCGACGAAATTGGCGACCAGCACACCACCGTCGGCAAGCCGCGCATGGCAAGCCGAGTAAAAGGCGGCGTTACCCAGCTGTGCGGGCATGCCGTGTGCCAGAAAACCATCCACCAGAATCACGTCCGGGCGCGCATCGCGGCTCTTGACGTATTCCGCCCCGTCTGCACAGATTACTTCGAGTCGCTCATCATCGGGCGGAATGTGAAATGTGTCGCGCAACGCGATCACCGCGGGATCGATCTCGATGGCCACTATCCTTGTATCCGGAAGATGCCGGTAGCAGTACTTGGCCAGCGATCCCCCGCCTATACCGATCATGGAAATCCTGGTGGGCGCTGGCCGCAGCAGCAGGAATCCCATCATGGTCCGGGTGTAGCCGAGCGCCAGCCTGTCAGGGTCACGCCGGGACATGAAACTCTGCGTGGCCAGCAGATCGAAGTGCAGCGAAAGTGCGTGTTCGGTTTTCAGCACCACGGGCGTACCGTCTGCGGATGGCCCGGCAAGAAACTTCATATAGGCGTCGAACGATGCGTGAGAGTGATCCATGCTGCGGTCTGAATGACGTTCCTGTTCGGTTCTTTGTCCGCCCACTGCATGCAATTACCGCAGCGTCTTCGGGCTGACTGGCGGCCCACATTTGCCCTCCGGCTCCAGTCCAGCCAGTCAGACGTCCTGTCGCCGGGACCATTGACCTGCGACGGGACGGCTAGCTCCCTGGGGGCACACGTCTGCGGCTTCCATTCCCCTCGCGCTGGATCGGGCCTATCGGGACAGCCGTATCCGCCGCGGTGACAAGGTGTTGATGCATGCGGTGGGTGCCAGTGTGACGTGGGGTGCGTTGGCAATGCAAGCTTAGGGAAGCGGTCCGTGAGCATCAGGTCACGCCGGTTTCTCGTTCCGATGCCGACCGCGTTCCATGCCGGTCCGAGGTGTGCTCCGAATATGAGCCAGATGAGCTGGCGCGCGTGTCATTTACTTGTCGAAACCAGCTTCGGGAGAAAGCACGGAAATGTTCCTGCTGAGCCTGCGAGACGATATTGTGCATGCTGAGCATGTGTTTGAACTCAATAGCGGCGCGGCGCTTAAGCGATTGCCCGACCACTATTGGGCGAGACAGCTCAACGCTCTTCTGGTGCGCAGTTTGCAACAAGGCGACTTGCTGTCGGAGCGTCGTGTGCAGGCGCTGCTCCAACAGATCGGCGAGCCGGCTGATGTTTTTTCAGTCAGCCCGCCTCGCTGATATTGAGCACGCGAGCGCCGCCCGAACCCGTCCTGCATTACCCGTGCAATCGCCCGGCAGTCTCCGTAAAATATCTCGTGCAGTAACCGGGAGCGAAACGCAAAGAAATCCCGCCGATAGCGACATCCGGTGCTCTTCTGCGGGACGTCGCAGCAAACACTGTGGCCATGCAAGGCGAAGTCAACGCGGAAACGCGCCGGCCACCAGCGCTTGCTCCTGACAGATGAAACATCATGGGGCCCGCGACGATGGGGATGCGGCACCTGCATCGGCGACGACCAGTGCAGTCATGTTGACAATGGCACGCACCGTGGCGGACGCGGTCAGCACGTGTACCGGCTTCGCGGCGCCCAGCAGCATCGGACCGATCGTGATGTTGTTGCCGGCCGCCGTCTTGAGCAGGCTGTACGCGATGTTCGCCGCATCAATATTCGGCAGGATCAGCAGGTTCGCGTCGCCTTCGAGCGTCGATTCGGGTAGCACTTCGCGGCGCAGATTTGCGTCGAGCGCGACGTCGCCGTGCATTTCGCCGTCCACCTGCAGGTCCGGCGCGCGCTCGCGCAGGATCTCGAGCACGTCGCGCATCTTCTGCGCGGACGGCGCGTTGCTCGTGCCGAAGTTCGAGTGCGACAGCAGCGCGACCTTCGGCTCGATGCCGAAACGGCGCACTTCTTCGGCGGCCATGATCGTGATCTCAGCAAGCTGCTCCGGCGTCGGATCGACGTTTACGTGCGTGTCGACCAGGAAAATCTGCCGGCCCGGCAGCACCAGCGCATTCATCGCGGCATAGACGCTGCAACCTTCGCGCTTGCCGATCACCTGGTCGATGAAGTGCAGATGACGATGCGTCGTGCTGATCGTGCCGCAGATCATGCCGTCCGCCTCGCCCTTCTTCACCAGCATCGCGCCGATCAGCGTGGTGCGGCGGCGCATTTCGAGCCTCGCCATCTGCTCGCTGATGCCCTTGCGCGCCATCATCCGGTGATATTCCTGCCAGAAGTCGCGATAGCGCTCGTCGTGATCTGTATCGACGACGACGAAATCGACACCCGGTGTGATACGCAGGCCATAGCGCGCAATGCGATGCTCGATCACCGCCGGACGGCCGATCAGGATCGGCTTCGCGAGCTTTTCGTCGACGATGATCTGCATGGCACGCAGCACGCGCTCTTCTTCGCCTTCCGCGAACACAATGCGCTTCTTCCCCGGCTCGACGCTGCGCGCCAGCTGGAAAATCGGCTTCATGGTCGTGCCGCTGTGATACACGAACTGCTGCAGATGCTGTTCGTACGCTTCCATGTCCTCGATCGGACGTTCGGCGACTCCGGATTCCATCGCGGCCTTCGCCACTGCCGGTGCGACCTTGACGATCAGGCGCGGGTCGAACGGCTTCGGAATCAGGTACGCCGGACCAAACGAGAGATCCTGGATGCCGTACGCGGTCGCGACGATATCGCTCTGCTCCTGGCGTGCCAGTTCGGCAATTGCATTGACCGCGGCGATTTCCATTTCACGCGTGACCGTCGTCGCGCCCGCGTCCAGCGCGCCGCGGAACAGGAACGGGAACACCAGCACGTTGTTCACCTGGTTCGGGTAGTCCGTGCGGCCCGTGCAGAGCACAGCGTCCGGACGCACTTCGAGCGCCAGTTCCGGCAGGATTTCCGGAGTCGGGTTGGCCAGCGCCAGGATCAGCGGCTTGTCAGCCATCTGCCTGACCATGTCCTGCTTCAGCACGCCGCCGGCCGAGAGACCCAGGAAAATATCCGCGCCGCCGATCGCCTCGGCGAGCGTGCGAGCCTCGGTTTCGCGTGCGAAGCGTTCCTTGTCCGGGTCCATCAGTTCGACGCGGCCCTTGTAGACCACGCCGGCGAGGTCGGTGACGGTGATGTTTTCGAGCGGCAGGCCGATGTCGACCAGCAGATCCAGACAGGCCAGCGCCGCCGCACCCGCGCCGGACGACACCAGCTTGACCTTCTTGATGTCCTTGCCGACCACCTTCAGACCGTTGGTGATCGCCGCCGCGACGACGATCGCCGTGCCGTGCTGGTCGTCGTGGAAGACCGGAATCTTCATGCGCTTGCGGCATTCCCGTTCGACGATGAAGCAGTCCGGCGCCTTGATGTCTTCAAGATTGATACCGCCGAAGGTCGGTTCCAGCGCGCAGATCACCTCGACCAGCTTGTGCGGATCGGACTCGTTCAGCTCGATATCGAACACGTCGATGCCAGCGAACTTCTTGAACAGGACGGCCTTGCCTTCCATGACCGGCTTCGAGGCGAGCGGGCCGATGTTGCCCAGACCCAGCACCGCGGTGCCGTTCGTGACGACGCCGACCAGGTTGCTGCGCGCGGTGAAACGGGCGGCGTTCAGCGGGTTCTCGACGATTTCCTCACACGCGAACGCGACGCCCGGCGAGTAAGCCAGCGCGAGGTCGCGCTGGTTGATCATCTGCTTGGTCGGGGCGATGGCGATCTTGCCCGGCGTCGGGAACTCGTGGTAATCGAGGGCGGCTTCGCGGAGTTTGCCCTGGGCTTGGGTAGGCATGATATCCCCTGGTTAACAGCATTTACAGACAATGATAATGATATTATCACGTCAACGGCATGCGCAGAGGCGCTGTGACGCCCGACATGGCGGCACCACGCGCGGGCCTGTAACGGCCCGGCAAGGCGGGACCACCGACAGAAATGAATCAAGGGAAAGCTCAGATGAATTCAGCTCCACGCAACTACGGCCTTGGGCGTCTGCGCCTGCATCACGATCCGGTCAGTCCTGATGGTCATCAGGCGCATCGCGACGTCACCCTGCAGGCGTCACCGGATGGCAGAACCGCCGTGCTCGTCGAGATCGAGGAGCGGTACAGCGATCATCATGCGACGGGTCCCGAACAGGAGGTCCGATATGAGATTTCGGTATCTGATCTGGTCCAACTGATCCGGGCGCATGGTGCGCGCCTCTGAGATGGTTCATTACCTCGCGAAGGCTGCCGCACGTGCTGCGCGCTAACCCTGACGTCAAATCCCATGGAGCGACCGCGTGACGAAAAAGGCTGTGAAGAAGCAGACACTGGACGTGGTGCCGGGCAACCTCAACGTGACGAGTGGACACGCCGGCATAGACGTTACGGATCGCGCACCCACGGCGGCGGCGGTCACAACGCGACCAGCGAGCTCCTCGACGCTCGACGGAGCGAGGGACTCCGGGTCCGCGGTCGCAACAGTTCCACCGGGGACCGGTTCACGCCGGATGAAAGCAAACGCACGTGTGCACGACGCCGGTGTCGCGCTACCGGATGAGTCCGCTGGAGAAAACGACGATGGCCGCTCGGGCCTGCGCGCGCTGATCAAGCTCGGAAATGAGCGCGGGTTCGTCATTCGTGGGGAAATTAGCGATTGCCTGCCTGAGCGCCTGGCGCAACCTGATGCGATCGACAACGTGATCAGAGCCTTCAGCGACATGGGCATCGCCGTATTCGAGCAGGCACCGGACGCCGAGTCCATGGTGATGCACGATCATGCGGTCGCGGGTTCGTCTGATGAGCAGGTCGACGAAGCGGCCGTGGCGGCCATCTCGAGCGTGGACGCCGAGTTCGGCCGCACCACCGATCCCGTGCGCATGTACATGCGCGAGATGGGTACCACTGAACTCCTCACCCGCAAGGGGGAAATTGCGCTTGCGCGGCGCATCGAAGAGGGCCGCAACGACATGATCCGGGCCATATCTTCGTGCCCGACAACGATTGCGGAGATACTCGCGATCGCTGACGGCGTTGCCAGCGGCGCAACCGCTATCGAAGAGGTCGTCGATGGGATGATTGACCCCGCTGCAGTGGAGACGGATGACATTATTGCCGTCGCGGAGGAAAGCGTCGACGGCGATCCGGTCCTCGACGAGGATCAGGGCGACGAAGATGATGACGGAGCTGAAGCCGCGTCGGCCGATCTGCAGAGCGAGACCCTGAAGCGCGACGCGCTGGCGAAGCTGGCAACGGTAGCTGACTGGTTCGAGCAATTGCGGGATGCCTACGAAACGGAGGGTTATGGATCTGGGCGTTATCGCGCCGCACAGGCAGCGATCGAGACCGAACTGACGACGATCCGCTTCACGGCGCGCACGATTGAGCGTTTGACGAGCGCGTTGCGGGTATCCGCCGACGGGGTCCGGACCATCGAGCGCGAAATCGCGTGGATCGCGGTTGACCGGTGTGGTGTGCCTCGCGACATGTTTGTCGCGCATTTCCGGGGCAACGAGACCAACCCGGCGTGGCAGCAGCAACTCATCACAGCAGGGCACCCGTTCAGTGGCGTGCTGGAGCGAAACCTCCCTGCGATCCAGCTGGAACAGGAAAAGCTCCTTGCTTTGCAAAAGCGGGTCGTGCTGCCGCTCGATGACTTCAGGGAGGTCTGTCGGGCGATGACCGAAAGTGAAGCAAAAACGCTGCGCGCGAAAGGCGAAATGATCGAAGCGAATCTGCGGCTGGTGATCTCGATCGCGAAGCGGTACGTGAACCGCGGCCTGCTGTTTCTCGACCTGATACAGGAAGGCAATATCGGTTTGATGCGAGCCGTTGACAAGTTCGAATACCGTCGCGGCTACAAGTTCTCCACCTATGCGACCTGGTGGATCCGGCAGGGCATCAGCCGGTCGGTCGCGGATCAGGCGCGCACCATCCGGGTCCCGGTCCACATGATCGAGTCGATCAACAAACTGAAACGGATCTCGCGCAAGATCCTGCAGGAGACCGGCCGGGAGCCCGATGCCGCCGTGCTGGCGGAGCGGATGGAGATACAGGAAAAGAAGATTCGGGAAATGCTGCGGATCGTCAGGGAGCCGGTTTCCCTGGATGCGACCGTCGGGGAAAACGAGGACACTTCGGTAGGCGACCTGATCGAGGACCCCGCGGCGATTTTGCCCGACGATGCAGCGCTGCACGCCAGCATGCGGGATGCCGTCAGTGAGGCGCTCACGACGTTGACGCCGCACGAAGCGAAAATTCTGCGCCTGCGTTTCGGTATCGATAGCGGCACGGATCACACACTGGAGGAACTAGGACAACAGTTTGAGGTGACGCGTGAGCGGATCCGGCAGATCGAAGCCAAGGCACTGCGCAAGCTGCGGCACCCGGCCCGCTCCGGGCGATTAAAGTCGTTCCTGGGCGAGGAGTAGGAACCAGAGCCGATACACGGCCCTATGGGGCCGGGTACACCGGATGAGAAACGAAGCGCCGCGTTGATGTGCAATCTCGACAGACTGTGCGACCGTATCAAGGCATTCGACGCGTCGGCTACCGATGCTTCGGGCGACAAGGCGTGAGCACCGGGCAAGGTTCGAGCGAGTATCAGGCCAGAAGAGTCGGTTGCCGTGACGGGGCAGCATGCGTTACCGATCCACCTGCACCAGCATCCGGAGTGATCATCGCGCGGTCAATGCGTGAATAGAAATACCATGAGCACTGAAAAAATCAATCTCGACATTCACAGGATTCTCACACTGCTGCCGCATCGCTATCCGATCCTGCTGGTCGATCGGGTGCTCGAACTCGAGCCGCACAAGTGCATCAAGGCGCTGAAGAACGTGTCAATCAATGAACCGTACTTCATGGGCCACTTCCCGAGTCGTCCGGTGATGCCGGGCGTGCTGATTCTGGAAGCGCTCGCGCAGACAGCTGCGCTATTAACCTTCTCGGAAGAGCCGCATGATCCGGCCAGCACGCTGTACCTGTTCGTCGGCATCGACAACGCGCGATTCAGGCGCGTGGTGGAACCCGGCGACCAACTGATCCTGAACGCGACGTTCGAGCGGCACATGCGCGGCATCTGGAAGTTCAAGGCTCGCGCCGAAGTGGATGGCGTGGTCGCGGCAGAGGCCGGTCTGATTTGCACGGTCAGACAGACGGATGGAGACGGACAGTAAGGTACCCTGGGACGCTGACTCGGCATCCCCATAACAAAAGGCTCTGTCGCGCTAAGGTGATCAGGTAAACTTCGGCGACCGAAATTGAGACGACCACGATGGCCATGACGGGCAAGACGCCGCGTACGACGCTACCACCGGGAATCGCGAAGGTGATGAAGAGACTGCACTATCCTCTGGACGTGATACTTCTGTGCGTGCGGTGGTATGTGGCCTACTCGCTGAGCTTGCGAAATCTCGAGGAAATGATGGCCGAACGGGGTTTCGAGGTCGACCATTCGAGCGTGCATCGCTGGGTGATCAAACTCGTACCGTTGTTCGAGAAGGCCTTTCGCAAGCACAAACGTCCGGTCGGCAAGAGCTGGAGGATGGATGAGACCTACGTCAAGGTGGGCGGCCAGTGGAAGTACTTGTATCGCGCGGTGGACAAGGCCGGCAATACGGTCGATTTCCTGTTGCGGGCGCATCGCGACAAGGCGGCAGCACGCCGTTACTTCGAGAAAGCCATCGATCGGAACGGGACGCCCGAGACCGTAACCATGGATAAAAGCGGGGCGAATCTGGCCGCCCTCCAGGCCATCAACGCCGAGCGGGAAACGCCCATCAAGGTCCGGCAGGTCAAGTATCTGAACAACATCGTCGAGCAGGATCATCGGGCGATCAAACGCCGAACCAGGCCCATGATGGGCTTCAAGGATTTCCGGTGTGCCCGCATCATCCTGTCAGGCATTGAGACGATGCATATGATCAGGAAAGGCCAGATGAAGGACCGCGGCGTCACCCGAACCGATGCCGAACAGTTCTATTCGTTGGTGGCGTAAGGACTCCTTGTCATTGCGGAATTTTCTTGCGTTGCCGTCATTATCGCGACACAACCAGTTTGGCGACGGCTCTACATTCGGCGCGGATCTCGGCTACGAAGCGCATCAGTTGGGGGTTAATGCGGGCTACTACTACGCGCGCGATATCACTCATTCGGGGGCGCTGGTGGGGGTGAATCCGGTGGGCAGTCCGCTAATCGGCAACAATGTCGGGACGTTGACGCTCAACAACGACGAGGATCTTTACCTCGTGGCGAAGTATTCCTTCGGCGCGCTCACAGTCAAGGGCGGCTATGAGCGTTACGAGCTCAAACCGCCAACCGACCCTGCTGCTGCCGGTGCAACGACTGATTACTATGGATTCCAAGGCTCGCTTGTGAACACGGTCAACGCCTCCAAGACCAACGTGTATTTCTTCGGTGGCGACTACAAAATTACGCCGACACTTGATATTGCCGCCGGCTTCTACGATACGCAGCTCATGCAGAGTGCACACGTTGCAGGTGGCAACCAGCTCGAATACTCAGTGCTGCTCGACTACAATCTGAGCAGACGTACCGACCTCTATGCCGGGTATATGTTTTCGAAGTTCAATGGGGCCGAGTTTATCGGCTACGAGCCGACCAATTACGTTGCGGCAGTTGGCATTCGCACGTTCTTCTGATTGTTCGAAGCGGGGCGGGGCCCGGGCATGACAAAGGGCGCCGCTTCGTTTCCGTTTCGATGCGCACGATGTCGGGCTGTCGGGCTGTGGTGCAAATATCGCCCGGCGTCATAGTAGTTGTCGGTGTGCCAAGAAGGAAAGCGACAAGAGGTCGCTGTACATGCTGTATCCGTGATAAGGGTTGGCCCCTCGGTTTCGCCGATCAGGCGGTGATACCAAACCACCCAGACGATAATGCGGTGAAATTCACGCGCGATAGCGGGGCAGTCAGAATCGAACTGAGGCAAACCCCCCGCGGTCCGCAGGCGGTCGTGATCGACAACGGGCCCGGCATTCCCCGTGCCGAACGCGGA